>CALIDR010000332.1 GCA_938022295.1 uncultured Burkholderiaceae bacterium | reverse complement strand
GGCCCGCAACGACGACTTCGTGTGAGACTTCATCTCGGTGGCTCCTTCGGTTGCTTGCGAGGCAACCCGCATGCTCTCGCATGCGGGTCGAAGGAGCCGCCACCTCAGCTCACGCGTTCAACAGACTTTGGGACATCGCCGGCAGGCACCACCCGCATCGATTACCGCTTGGGCGATCTTGCCATCGATCCCGAGGCGCAGGCATGGCTTGCCGCCTACCGGGAGGCCGACGAGCCCGCCCGGCTGGCTGCCGTGGTGCGGGAGTCGATGTCATGAGCGACCTCACCGTTGCCTGCCTGTGTGGTTCATTGCAGTTGCGCGTCAGCGCCGCGCCGCTCGCGGGCTTCTACTGCCATTGTGCGGATTGCGGCGCGGCTCATGGCGCGGCCTATGTCGGCGTCGCGCTCTACCCGTCCGCGGCGGTCGAGGTCGTCGCAGGCAAGGCCGCCACGTTCACCCTGCGCAGCCTGCCGCGCGCGTTCTGCCCGAACTGCGGCACGCGTCTGTTCGCCCGCGTGCCGGACAGCGACCTCACCGGCATCGTCGCCGAACGGCTGCCCGCAGGTGCATTCCGTCCCGACTTTCACATCCACTGCCGGGAAGCGATCGCCCCGGTGCGCGACGCCCTGCCGCATTACGAAGCCCTGCCACCGGCCTTCGGTGGCGAAGATCGAACCGTCGATTGGTAAAGGAGAAAACGCATGATTCCCAAGAACACGATCTGCATCTGGTACGACACCGAGGCCGAGGCCGCCGCGCGCTTCTACGCCTCGGTCTTTCCCGACAGCGAGGTGACGGCGGTGATCCGCTCGCCGATGGACAACCCGGGCAACAAGGCGGGCGACGTGCCGGTGGTGCGCTTCACCGTCTGCGGCATCCCCTGCATCGGGCTCAATGGCGGCCCCATCTTTCCGCACACCGAGGCCTTCTCGTTGCAGATCGCCACCGACACGCAGGAGGAGACCGACCGCTACTGGAACGCCATCGTCGGCAACGGCGGGCGCGAGAGCGAATGCGGCTGGTGCAACGACCGCTGGGGCGTGAACTGGCAGATCACCCCGCGCACGCTGACCGAGGCGCTGGCCGCGGGCGGCGAGGAGGCCAAGCGCGCCTTCGCCGCGATGATGACGATGCGCAAGATCGACGTGGCCGCCATCGACGCGGCAAGGCGAGGGTGAGAGATGGCCAAATACCTGATCTCCTTTCCTGCGCATGCGATGCGGGCGCCCACGGAAGCGCTGTTCGATGTGGACCGCGACGCGCACGCCGTCATGGCTGAGGCCAAAGCCGCTGGCGTCTACGTCTTCGCCGGCGGTATCGACGGCAGCGTCCCGCCCGTCCGCGTCTCGGCAGACGGCACGGTCACTGAGGGTGGCTATCCGTCGACGCGCCCCCTCGATGGCGGCTTTGCTGTGCTCGAACTGCCCTCGCGCGAGGCCGCTGTCTCCTGGGCCGCGCGCTTTGCCCGGGCCTGCCGCTGCGACCAGATCCTCAGCCACCTGGGGCTGGATCCGCGGCCGCCGCCCAAGGCCCGGGCGCGCGAGGCGGGGCAAGAGTTCGCCGCCTGAGCGGTGCCCAGCGTGGCCCACACGTCATCAGAGGCTGCAGCGCCGAATATCGGCCAGGGTAGCCCTGCGCGCCGGCTTGGCTCAAAGCTGTCGAAGACGCGTCAACCCGGCGGCGGAGGCCGAAAGTGCCCCTTGTGAACGGCCGAACCCTTGCCGACTCGGCACAATGCGACGACACGGGCGCCGAATCCCGGCACTTCAGGCCGCCGCACGCCGCCACCCGCTCCCGTCGCGGGTCTTGCCGAGGGCGTTTGAAGTTCCTATGCGTTGAAGTTCCTATGCATAGGAAGCCGCCCAGCGTGTTGTTGTCCACGGTGTTGCCGCTCATCGCCTCGTAGCTCAGCGGGAAGCCCTCGGGCGTGACGATCAAGGCGATGAGAACCTGACGGCAGTCGCCGCGCTTATCGCGGCTGCAGCCGAACTGGCGCAGATCATCCTGCCCACGCAGTTCGTCGGTCTCGAAGTAGGTGGTGGTCAGGTCGTACAGCAACACATCGAAGCGCGCTGCGAACAGCTCGCCCCAATGGCGAACCAGGAACTTGAACAGGTCGTCCTTGTGCACGAGCAGCCGGTCCAGGCAGCCGTACACCGTGTCCTTGGCCGCCAGCGCGAAGTCCGATTCCAGCAGATCGGCCATCGCGCTGGCGTCGAACCACTGGCGGTGCAGCCGCCACGCCGAGCCCGGGGCGATGAGCCGGTAGCACACCAGCGTCTTGAGCACCTTCAGCCACGGCGTGCCCTTGCGCCAGGGGCGCAGCCGCCCTTGCCAGGAGCCGTCGAGTTCGAGCTGTTGCCACAACTGCAGCGCCAGCTATACATAACGTCTTAACTAATGCAGCATAGCCGACGAAGAGTCTCGTTCGGTCTGTGCCAGCGGCTGAAGCAAGCTGTGACTGCGTCCAAGACGGCCGGCAGCGTCGGGAAGTGCCTGTTGTGCGTGGCCAAGCGCCGGGTGAGCTTCCACACGCGCTCGATCGTCGACGGCTGCAGGCTGTACGGCGGCAAGAAGAACAAGCTCAGGTGTCGTCGGTGCTTGTGCAGCAGCGGCTTGAGCACTCGGGCGTGGTGGTACGCAGCGTTGTCGAGTACCAGGACCATGTGCCGGCCGGCTCGGCGATGGCGCAGCAGCCTGCGCACGAATGCCTCGAAAGTCTCCCCATTGAAGACCGCACAGAACCGCATGACCAGCCGGCCGGTGCTCAGGTTGACGGCGCCAAAGCAGGCCACCGACTTGCGCGTGGGCGCATGCATGACCACGGGATCGCGGCTTTCCGGCGGAATCCACATGCGACAGCGCGATCCGTGCTGCTGGAAGTGGCATTCGTCCACGCTCCACAGGTCAACGTCGCTTCGCCTTGCCAAGCGACGGAGTTTTTTTTGCCGCCAACACCGCCAGCGGGTCGGATTGCGCAACCTGCGGCCGCGGCTTGCGCAGCCTGAAGCCCATCTGCTTGAACATCCGCTGGCACTGTCTGACGCCCAGCGTGACGCCGTAGTTGCGCCGCAGATGCTCGGACAGTACAGGCCCGTCCCAGAGGTTCGCCTCCAAGCCGAACGCTTCGGGCGACCGACGCAGGTCCGCCTCGACGCGCCGCCAGCTACGCTCGTCCAGCGCGCGGGGCCTTCCCGAGCGCTCACCCTCGCGCAAGCCCGCGAAGCCGGACTCTTCGAATCGGCGCACCCACCGTTGAATGGTCGTCGCAGCCTCGCCGAACAGCGCACCCACCTCGTTGCACGAGCGCCCGCTGCTGACCAGCAGCAACCCGTGAAGCCGATGGTCGTACCGGGCCTCTTCGCTGCGGTTGATCTCTTCCCGAATCGCCAACTGCATCACCTCGGCATCCGCAATCTCAAGCTTGCGCATGGCAGCTCCATGAAGTCGATGGTGAACTTCATGAGACTGCGTTACTTATGTCGCTGTGTTTAACACGCTCCCCACTGGCGCGGTCTATGCAGCCGCAGCCCGCTCAGGCGCACGCCAATCGATTCGATCTCGCCGGCGCTCAGTCGCTCGGTGCCGAACTGGGCCACTTGGCACCGAGCACCCGCCTCAGCGCTGTCGACGCTGCGGCGCCAGGCATCGTGCTGGCTGGCGCGGCTAGTGCCCTTCGGCCGCCGCCTGCCCTCACAATCGCGGCATGGAGTCGAATGAGGCGCGTCACCTAGGGGTCGCGGAAGCGATGCTGCGGCATCTGAAGTTCAAGCCCTTGCTGATCTTCGATCGCGTCTTGCAGCGCCGCTCGATCCTGCACGCCGCGCAGGAACTGCACCTGACCCAGCCCGCCGTCACCAAGGCGATCAAGGAGTTGGAGGATCAGCTTGGCGTCCAGCTCTTCGAGCGCAGCAATCGCGGCGTCGTGCCCACCGCCTACGGCTTGCTCCTGGGCGCGCGCGTGAAGTCGGTGATCGCCGAGGTGCGTTACCTGGCCGATGAGCTGAACGCCTTTCGCAGCGTCGAAAGCGGCCACGTCATCGTCGGCACTTTGATCGCGGGCAGCGCGCGCCTGTTGCCCCTGACCATCGCGCGGCTCAAGGCGCAGGCCCCCGATGTGTTGATCACCGTGCGCGAAGGCTCGCCCGACCGCCTGTACCCGGCGCTGGCCACCGGCGAGCTCGATGTCGTGGTCGGCCGCCTGCCCGAGCGCGAGCACCCGATCACGCAGGCCTTCCCGGTCGAGCACCGGGCGCTGCTCAACGAGTCCTTCCGCGTGGTCGTCCGCCAGGGTCACGAACTGAGCGGCAAGACGCCCATCACCCTGGCCGACACGCTGAGTTGGCCCTGGATCCTGCCGGTCCCGGAGTCGCCCACGCGCGGCGTGGCCGAAAGCCTATTCGCCGAGGCGGGGCTGGCCCTGCCGAGAAATCGCGTCGAGAGCCTGTCCCTGCTGACCAACTTCGGACTGATGCTGCACTGCGACGCCTGCGGCCTATTGCCCAGGGGTGCGCTCGAGCTCTTCGCCGCCAGCGGCCTGCTCGTTGCGCTCGACATCCAGGGCATCGGGCGCTTCGGCGACGTCGGCTACTCGATTCGCGCCGGCAAGCCGCTGACGCCGGCGGCGCGGCGCTTTATCGAGATCCTGCGCGAGGTCGCACTCCCGCCCGGCTGAACGCCGGACGCTTCAGGCTGCTATTCCCGCCGGTTGTAGCTGGCGCGGATCATTTCATGGCGCGACCACCTTGTCGCATGCACTGTTCCCGGACATAGTCGCCGCACTGGCCGAGGCCCCCCGGAGGACCTGCATGAACGTTCCTTCATTGCCCGCATCGCTGCGCCCGACGCGCAATTACGTCGGCGGCCGGTTCGTCGAGACCGGCAGGACTTTCGACAACGTCTGCCCGATCGACGGCACCGTGCTGGCGCAGGTGTACGAGGCCGATGCCGCCCTGGTCGACGAGGCGGTGCACAGCGCCCGGCGGGCGGTCGAGGGCGCCTGGGGCAACACCAACGTGCAGGAGCGCGCGCGCACGCTGCATCGGGTGGCCGACGCGATCGAGCGTCGCTTCGAGGACTTCCTGGCGGCCGAGATCGCCGACACCGGCCGCCCCGCGAACCAGGCGCGCCAGCTCGACGTCTACCGCGGCATCCACAACTTCCGCACCTTCGCCGACCTCGGTAAGGCCGCGCACGGCGAGTGCTTCGAGACGCATCTGGCCGACGGCAGCGAGCTGCTCAACTACACCGTACGCAAGCCACTGGGCGTGGTGGCCAGCATTTCGCCCTGGAACCTGCCGATCCTGTCGCTGACCTGGAAGGCGGCGCCGGCGCTGATCTGCGGCAACGCGGTGGTCTGCAAACCGTCGGAGGAGACACCGTCGAGTGCGACGCTGCTCGCCGAAGTGTTCGACGAAGTCGGCGTACCCGCGGGCGTGTTCAATGTTGTGCACGGGTTCGGGCCCGGCTCGGCCGGCGAGATCCTGGCGCGCCATCCCGGCATCGACGCGCTGACCTTCACCGGCGAGACGCGTACGGGCAGCGCCATCATGAAGACGGTGGCCGACGGCGTGAAGGATGTTTCCTTCGAGCTCGGCGGCAAGAACGCGGCGGTGGTCTTCGCCGATGCCGACTTCGACGCCGCCGTCGACGGCGTGATCCGCTCCAGCTTCACCAATGCCGGGCAGGTCTGCCTGTGTTCGGAGCGTGTGTACGTCGAGCAGCCGATCTTCGAGCGATTCGTCGCCGCGATGAAGGCGCGCACGGAAGCGCTGAAGATCGGCTGGCCCGACGAAGCCGACGTGTTCATGGGGTCGCTCATCTCCCATGCGCACCGCGAGAAGGTGCTGTCTTACTTCGAGCTCGCGCGGCAAGAGGGCGCCACGGTCGTCACCGGCGGCGGCGTGCCGGCGTTCGGCGACGTGCGCGACCACGGCGCCTTCGTCCAGCCCACGATCTGGACCGGTCTCACCGACGACGCCCGCTGCATGCGCGAGGAGGTCTTCGGCCCGGTGTGCCATATCGCCCCCTTCGTTACCGAGGACGAGGTGCGCGCTCGCGTGAACGACAGCGCCTATGGCCTGGCGGCTGCCGTGTGGACGCGCGACCTGTCGCGTGCGCACCGCCTCTCGCGCCGGCTGCACGTGGGCATCGTCTGGCTCAACACCTGGTTCTCGCGCGACCTGCGCACGCCCTTTGGCGGCAGCAAGTTGTCAGGCATCGGCCGCGAGGGCGGCAGATGGTCGCTCGACTTCTACTCCGAGACGACCAACATCTGCGTCAAGGTTTGATTTCCTTTCCAACCCAGCCAGCCATGAGCAGCGCAACACAGGCAACGGTGGTCGACGGCAAGGCCGTACCGCGCGGGCGCTTTCCGCATCTGCGGCGTGCCGGCGACCTTTTGTTCGTCTCCGGCACCAGTTCGCGCCGGAGCGACAACAGCTTCGCCGGCGCCAGCGTCGACGCGTTCGGCGTGACCGCGCTGGACATCCGCGTCCAGACGCGCGCCGTCATCCAGAACATCCGCGACATTCTGGCCAGCGCCGACGCGACGCTGGCCGATCTTGTCGAGGCCAGCGTGTTCCTCGTCAACATGAACGACTTCGGCGGCTTCAATGAGGTCTGGGCCGAGTTCTTCGACTACACCGGCCCGGCCCGCACCACCGTGGCGGTGCACCAGCTGCCGCACCCACACCTGCTGATCGAGATCAAGGCAGTGGCCTACAAGCCCCTGCCTTGCCTGCACCCCTGAGCGCGACAACCGCGCTTACGAAGGAGCCCGCATGGAACTGAAGTACGGAATGCCCCAGAGCCTGATGGGTTGGGTCGACGCGAACCGGTCCAGGCTCAAGCCGCCGGTCTGCAACGCAGCGATATTCCCGGACAGCGACTACATCATCAACATGGTCGGTGGTCCCAACACCCGGACCGACTTCCACGACAACCCGACCGAGGAAATCTTCTACCAGATCCGCGGCACGGCGTATCTGAACATCTGGGACGAGGGGCGCTTCGACCGCATCGACCTACACGAGGGCGACATCTTCCTCCTGCCCGCGCACCTCATCCACTCGCCCCAGCGGCCCGACCCGAACGGCCTGTGCCTGCTGATCGAGAAGCCGCGTCCGATGGGCGCGCACGATGCCCTGCAGTGGTACTGCCCCAAGTGCGCCTCCCTGGTGTGGCGCGCCAGCAAGCAGCTCGAGAGCCTGGTGGACGACCTGCCCAAGGTGTACGAGATCTTCTACGCCACGACGAGCGAAGAGCGCACCTGCAAGACCTGCGGCACGGTGCACCCGGGCCGCGACTATGCCGCCTGGCATGCGATCCGCCAGGCGCATGCCTGACCCGCGGGACACAGCCACGGCACTCCGGCCACGCGCGCAGCGATGATCGACATCCACTCCCACTTCATGCCCGAGGTGACGGCGGCCGAGGCGCGCGCGGTGGATCCTGCACGCGCGCCCTGGCTGCGCATCGCCGCCGGCGGACGCGTCGGCCACATCATGCTCGGCGACCGGCCCTTCCGCCCGGTCCACGAGGAGCTGTGGAACCCCGACGCGCGCGTGCGCCGGCTCGACGCGGACGGCGTGCAGATTCAAGTCGTCTGCGCCACGCCGGTGATGTTCGGCTATGGCTGGCCCGCCGCCTTGGCCGCCGAGTGGGCCCGGCGCATGAACGCGAAGGCGGCGCAGTTCTGTGCTGCGCACCCGGCGCGGCTGAAGTGGATGTCTCAGGTCCCCTTGCAGGATCTGCGCCTGGCCTGCGACGAAGTCGTGCGCGCGCGGCGCGCCGGCGCCGTGGGCGTGCAGATCGGCAACCACGTGGGCGATCGTGACTTGGACGACCCGGAGATGGTCGACTTCCTCGCGCACTGCGCGAGCGAAGACATCCCGGTCTTCGTCCACCCCTGGGACATGATGGGTGGCGGACAGCGCATGAAGCGCTGGATGCTGCCATGGCTGGTAGCGATGCCCGCGGAAAACCAGCTCGGCATGCTCTCGCTCATCCTGTCGGGCGCGCTCGAGCGCCTGCCCGAGACACTGAAGATCTGCTTTGCCCACGGCGGCGGCAGCTTCGCTTATACGCTGGGGCGCGTCGACAACGCGTGGAAGCACCGCGACATCGTGCGTCAGGACTGCCCGCAGCCGCCGTCGAGCTACGCGCGCCGCCTGCACACCGACAGTGCCGTCTTCGATCAAGGTGCGCTGCGCCTGCTCACCGAGGTGATGGGCACGGACCGCGTGATGCTCGGCACCGATGCGCCGTTCCCTTTGGGCGAGCAGCAGCCTGGCGCGCTGGTCAATGCCTCCGCGTTCCTCGATACCGGCGAACGCGCCGCGATCCTCGAGGACAACGCGCGCGCCTTCTTCTCGCTCGCGCCTCCCGGTCACTGAATTCCTGCCTGCGCCCGCCAACCACCGACCATCCAGAAACGGAGACCCGCATGAAGACCAAACTGCGAATCGCCATGGTGTGCGCCGCGCTATGCGCATCGGCCGCTGCCGCCCGCGCCGACGAGCTCAAGCTCGGCTTCTTGGCCACCCTGTCCGGCCCCGCGGCGGCGCTCGGCCAGGACCAGTACGACGGCTTCATGCTCGCGCTCGAGCAGCGCGGCGGCAAGCTCGGCGGCGTGCCGGTCAAGGTCTTCAAGGAGGACGATCAGCTCAAGCCGGATCTGGGCGTGCAGCTCGTGCAGAAGCTCATCGAGAAGGACAAGGTCGACATCGTGACCGGCGTCACCTTCTCCAACGTGATGATGGCGGTGGCCAAGCCGATGGCCGCGGCGAACACGATCTTCGTCGGCTCCAATGCCGGCCCGGCGCCGCTCGCGGGCAAGGATTGCAGCGCCAACTTCTTCTTCACTTCCTTTCAGAACGACAACCAGGCTGAGGTGCTGGGCCGCTACGCCACCGACCGCGGCTTCAAGCGGCTGATGTTGATGGCGCCCAACTACCAGTCCGGCAAGGACCAGGTGCTGGGCTTCAAGCGCTACTTCAAGGGCACGGTGGTGGCCGAGGTCTATTCCCAGCTCAACCAGCCCGACTACTCGGCCGAGCTCGCCCAGTTGCAGGCCCTGCAGCCGGACGCGGTCTTTGCCTTCTTTCCGGGCGGCATGGGGGTCAACTTCATCAAGCAGATGAGCCAGGCGGGCCTGGTCGACAAGGTGCCTCTGCTCACCGTGAGCACGGTCGACGGCACGACGCTGCCTGCGATCAAGGACGCGGCCCTGGGCGTCTACGCCGGCGCCGCCTGGGGCCCGGACCTCCCGAGCCCGACGAACGTCGCCTTCGTCAAGGCCTTCGAGGCAAAGTACAAGCGCATCCCCTCGCAATACGCGGCCCAGGCCTACGACGCAGCACTGCTGATCGACAGCGCGCTGGCCAAGACCAAGGGCTCGGTGGGCGACAAGGTGGCGCTGCGCGCGGCCTTGAAGGCTGCCGACTTCCCGTCGGTGCGCCCGGGCTTCCGCTTCAACACGAATGGCTTTCCGCTGCAAGATCAGCACGTGTTCCAGGTCGTCAAGGACGAGCAGGGCCGGGCCACGCTGAAGAAGGTCGCCACGCCGCTGCCCGGCCTGACGGACGCCTACGCCGGCCAGTGTCCGTTGAAGTGAGCCGCGGCACTCAACCCGTCCGAAGTTGGTGACGAGCGATCCGCGATGAGCCCCGAACTTCTGCTGACACAGCTGCTCAACGGCGTGCAGTTCGGCCTGCTGCTGTTCCTGATGGCGGCCGGGCTGACGCTGGTCTTCGGCATCATGAGCTTCATCAACCTGGCGCACGGTTCGCTGTACATGGTCGGTGCCTACCTGGCAGCCATCACCTACGGCCGCACCGAGTCCTTCGTGCTGGCGCTCGTGGTGGGTACCGGGGGCCTGTTCATCCTCGCCCTCATCCTCGACCGGCTGGCCTTCTCCGCCCTGCACCGGCGCGACCATCTGGACCAGGTGCTGGCCACCTTCGGCGTCGTACTGTTCGCCAACGAGGCCGTGCGCATGATCTTCGGCAGTGCGCCGCTGTACATGGACACACCCGCAGCTCTGTCGCAGCCGGTCCAGTTCCTGGGGTTTAGCTATCCAGCCTACCGCGGCGCCATCATCGTCGCCGGGCTGGCGGTGGCACTCGGCCTGCACATCCTCATCGACCGCACCCGCGTGGGCATGCTGATTCGTGCCGGTGCGAGCAACCGTGACATGGTCTCGGCCCTGGGCGTCAACATTGGCTGGTTGACCAGCTTCATATTCGCTCTCGGCGCCGCGCTCGCCGGGCTCGCCGGGGCGATGGTCGGCCCGATCCTTTCGATTCAGCCCGGGATGGGCGAGCCGGTGCTGATCCTGACGCTGGTGGTGATCGTCGTCGGCGGCATCGGCTCGATCCGCGGCGCCCTGTTCGGTGCGCTGATCGTCGGCATCGTCGACACGCTGGGCCGCGGCGTGCTGCCAGGGGCGCTGTACCTGGTGCTCGAGCCGCCGCTGGCCGCCGCGGCGGGGCCAGCGCTGGCATCCGTCGCGGCCTACGTGCTGATGGCCTCCGTGCTTGCTTTCAAGCCTGAAGGCCTGTTTCCGGTGAAGCATTCGTGAGCTCCGCCAGATCGTCGCGCGTCGGCCCCGTCACGGCGCAGGGTCTCGCGGTTGGCGCGCTTTTCCTGCTCGGCGCGGCCGTGCCGCTGTACGCGACGCTGGCCGCGGACAGCTACGCCATCACCCTGGCCAGCCGCATGCTGGTGTTTGCCCTGGCCGCGCTCGGTCTGAACATCGCCCTCGGTTTCGGCGGCATGGTCAGCATGGGCCACGCGATGTACATCGGCCTGGGCGCCTACGCCGTGCTGATCTCGGGTGCGGCCGGCTGGCACAACGGCTGGCTGCAACTGCTGATCCTGCTCGTCGCGGTCGGCTTGGTATCGACGCTGGTCGGCTGGATCTCGCTGCGCACGCAGGGCATCGCCTTCATCATGATCACGCTGGCTTTCGCCCAACTGTCCTACTTCGTCTTCGTCAGTCTCAAGGTCTATGGCGGCGACGAAGGCATGTCCTTGCCGCAGCCAAGCTACTTCGGCCCCCTCACCGGCAATCGCGTCGCGCTGTACTACTCGCTGCTGCTTGTGCTGGCAGCGGCCACCTTCGGCGCGCACCGGCTCGTACACTCGCGCTTCGGCCTGGTGCTGCGGGCCACGCGCATCAACGAGCGCCGCGTCAAGGCTGTGGGCACGGCGCCGCTGCCCTACCGGCTAGTGGCCTATGTACTCTCGGCCCAGGTCTGCGCCGTGGCCGGCTTCTTCCTCGCCAACCTGACCGGCTTCGTCTCGCCGGCCTATCTGGCCTGGACGGTCTCGGGCGAGCTGATCGTGATGGTCGTGCTCGGTGGTGTGGGCACGGTGGCAGGCCCGATCGCCGGCGCCATCGCGCTGCTGATCGTCGAGGATGTTCTCAAGGCCATCACCGAAAACTGGATGATCGTGTTCGGCCCGATCATCGTGCTCGTCGTGCTGCTTTTGCGGCGCGGCCTGTGGGGGCTGCTTCCGCGCTCAGGCGCAGCCGACGAGGGGGCTGGAACCACATGAAGGCCGGCGAGACCCTGCTCGCGCTGCGCGGCCTGGTCAAGCGCTACGGCGGCCTGCTGGTAACCGACCATGTGGACCTGTCGATCGCGCGTGGCGAGGTGCATGCCGTCATCGGCCCGAACGGCGCGGGGAAGACCACGCTGATCAACCAAATCGTGGGCGAAGTGCGCAGCGACGAGGGCCGCGTGGAACTCGCCGGCCGCGACGTCACGAACTGGACCGTCGCCGCGCGCGCCCAGGCGGGGCTGGGGCGCTCCTACCAAGTCACTTCGATTCTGCCGGAATTCAGCGTGCTCGAGAACGTGCTGCTGGCCATCCAATCGGTGCGCGGTCACAACTTTCGCTTCTGGGAGCCAGCGATTGCCCAGCGCAAGCTGGTCGAACCCGCCGAGCAATGCCTGAGCCAGGCGGGCCTGCTCGCGCAGCGCGGACGTGCCGCGGGCCTGCTTTCCTACGGCCAGCAACGCCAGCTCGAACTGGCGATGACGCTGGCCATCGACCCCCAGGTGCTGCTGCTCGACGAGCCCATGGCCGGCTTGGGCCCGGCCGAGACGCAGGAGATGATCACCGCGCTGCTGGCCATCAAGGAGCGCTATGCGATCCTGCTGGTGGAGCACGACATGCACGCCGTGTTCTCGCTCGCCACGATCTGCAGCGTGCTGGTCTATGGCAAGGTGGTCTTTCGCGGCAGCCCGGCCGAGGTGCGCGCCAGCGCGGCGGTGCGCGAGGCCTACCTGGGCGATGAGGAGTTGGCCTGATGTCCGCGCTGCTCGAAGTCAAAGGCCTGGAGGCCGGATATGGCCGCAGCCAGGTGCTGTTCGGCATCGACCTCGAAGTGCAGCCGGGTCAATGCGCGACCCTGCTCGGCCGCAACGGCATGGGCAAGACCACCACCCTCAAGAGCATTCTCGGCCTGATCGTGCCCATGCGCGGCGAGTTGCTCTGGAAGGGACAGTCCCTCGCCGGGCGGGCGCCGCACCAGATCGCGCGGCTGGGTATCGGCCTGGTGCCCGAGGGGCGGCAGGTCTTCCCGAACCTGACGGTGCGCGAGAACCTGGTCGCCACCGCCGCGCTGCGCCGCGCGACCGCCCATCCCTGGACGCTGGAGCGCGTGCACGCCCTGTTCCCCCGACTCGCCGAGCGCGGCCGCAACTTCGGCAACCAGCTCTCGGGCGGCGAACAGCAGATGCTGGCAATCGGCCGCGCATTGATGACCAACCCCGAGTTGCTGATCCTCGACGAGGCCACGGAGGGCCTCTCACCCTTGATCCGCAACGAGATCTGGAACGCGCTGGCGCAGATCCAGTCGGAGGGCACGGCCATCCTGATCGTCGACAAGAACCTGGTGCCGCTGCTCAAGCTCGCGAACCGCCACCATGTCGTCGAGAAGGGTAAGGTCGTCTGGGCGGGCAATTCCGAGGCGTTGCGCGGCGACAAGAGCGCGCTGCAACGCTACTTGTCGGTGGACGGGCACGGCGCCCAGGCGCCTGCGACCGCGCCGGCGGCACCCATGCCCGACGAGCAAGCCACGGGGCCGACCTTGCTCGACAGCCTGTACCGCGAACATCGGACCATCACGGCCGTGCTCGACACCTTCTCGCACATGCTGCGCGGCATGGCCGAGGACGGGCGCGACTTCGACGCGCGGCCGCTGCACGCCATCCTGCACTACCTGGATCTGTTTCCCGAGCAGCACCATCATCCTAAGGAAGAAGACTTTCTCTTCCCGGCCATTCGGGCGCGCACCGGCGAAGCCGACGCGATACTCGAGCGCCTGAGCCAGCAGCACCGTCGTGGGACGCAGGCGTTGCAAGAGTTGCAGGCGGAACTCGGCCGCGCCGAACAAGGCCAGGCCGAGCAACGGCGCAGCTTCGGATCACTGGCGCGCACTTTCGTCGACCGCTACCGCGAGCACTTGCGCGTGGAGGAGGACGAGCTCATGCCCATCGCCCGCCGCGCACTCAGCGCGGCGGAGTGGGCGGTGATCGAAGAGAAGTTCAGTCAGCGCCCTGACCCGCTGGTACTGGACGGCCATGGCCAGGGCGGCGACATGCTCGTGCGCCGCATCCTCGAACTCCTGCCGGCTCCGCTGGGCTATGCCCCTGCGACAGCGCCACAGCGCACGTGAACCGAAGGAGCGAGGAACGATGAACGACGCGCTCATCCACCGCCTCGGCGACGAGCTCTACACCGCGCTGCGCGAGCGCGCGGCGGTGGAGCCGCTGACCAATCGCCACGCCGACATCGCGATTGCGGACGCCTACCGCACCCAGCAGCGCATCCTCGCCCGCCGCCAGCAGGACGGCGAGCGCATCGTCGGCAAGAAGATCGGCGTCACCTCGCGCGCGGTGATGAACATGCTCGGCGTGTATCAACCCGACTTCGGCATGCTCACCGACACGACGATCGTGAGCGACGGCGAAGCCATCGATACGGCCACGCTGATCCAGCCCAAGGCCGAGGGCGAGATCGCCTTCGTCCTGAAGCGCGACCTGATGGGGCCGGGTGTCGGCAACGCCGACGTGATCGCCGCAACCGAATGCGTGATGCCCTGCTTCGAGATCGTCGACTCGCGCATCCGCGACTGGAAGATCCGGATCCAGGACACGGTGGCCGACAACGCCTCGTGCGGCGTGTTTTTCCTCGGCGACCGCGCCGTCGACCCACGGCACATCGACTTATCGACCTGCGGCATGCCGCTCGAGAAGAACGGCGAGATCGTCGCCACCGGCGCCGGCGCTGCCGCGCTCGGCCGCCGGTCAAAGCCGTCGCCTGACTCGCCAACACGCTCGGGCGCATGGGGATTGGCTTGAAGGCAGGCGAAGTCGTGCTCTCGGGTGCCCTCGCTGCCATGTTTCCCGCCGCCAAGGACGACCACTTCCGCGTCTCCATCGGCGGCCTGTGCAACTGCTCGGTCCGCTTCCACTGATCCCAAGAACCCCATGAAGAAGATCGGCTGCGCCCTGATCGGCCCGGGCAACATCGGCACTGACCTGCTCGCCAAGCTCATGCGCAGCCCGGTGCTCGAGCCGGTGTGAATGGTCGGCATCGACACCGACAGCGACGGCCTGAAGCGCGCCCGCGAGATAGGCATCAAGACCACCGCCGAGGGCGTCGACGGGCTCGTGCCGCACATGAAGTCCGACGGCGTGCAGATCGTCTTCGACGCCACAAGCGCCTACGTGCACAAGGAGAACTCGCGCAAGGTCAACGCGCAGGGCGCGATGATGATCGACCTCACGCCCGCGGCCATCGGCCCGTACTGCGTGCCGCCGGTGAACCTGGCCAAGCACGTGGCCCGGCGCGAGATGAACGTCAACATAGTCACCTGCGGCGGCCAGGCGACGATTCCGATGGTCTACGCCGTCAGCCGGGCGCAGGAAGTCGAGCTGGTCACGCCCGTGCTGCAGGTGGTGCAGCGTGTGGTCACGCACCACCTGCTGGCCCGCGCGGGGCTGAGGGCCGACGAAGGCCAGGGCGGCGCCGTCACGCTGATCCAGCGCTTCGGGTCGGCCGCCAACCTCAACATCCACCTGCACGGCCTGGTGCTGGACGGCGTATACCGGTGCGGCGGCGACGGCGCGCCAGCCTTCGTCGAGGTGGGTGCGCCCACCGACGACGAACTGCACGCGTTGCTGCACACCATCATCACCCGGCTGATGAAGATGCTCACGCGCCGG
>CALIDR010000331.1 GCA_938022295.1 uncultured Burkholderiaceae bacterium | reverse complement strand
GCCGACGCCGGGCGCAGCGCCGTGCTGGCAGCGCTGCCCGACCCCTGGATCGTCGTCGACGCGCGCGGCCGCTGCGGCGTTGCCAGCACGCCGCGCCACCCGGCGCTCGCGCTGCCGCTCGAGCAGCTCGCCGGCCGCGACCTCGTCGACGGCCTGCCGCCCGCGGCGCGCGAGGCCGCGGCCGCCGCGCTCGAACGCGCACGGACCCTCGGGCGCGTGCAGCGCTTCGAGTACGACCTGCCCGGCGACGACGGCAGCGTGCGCCGCACCGAGGCGCGCGTGTCACCGATGCCCGGCGGCGAGCTGCTCGTGATCACGCGCGACGTCGGCGAGCGCCTGCAGGCCGAGCAGTCCCGGCGCGACCAGCTCGTGGCCGAGATGGCCAGCCGCGCGAAGAGCGAGTTCATGTCGCGCATGAGCCACGAGATGCGCACGCCGCTGAACGCGATCATCGGCTTCGCCCAGCTGCTGCGCCAGCAGGCCGGGGCACGGCTCGACCACGTCGACCACATCCTCGACGCCGGGCGCCACCTGCTCGAGCTCGTCAACGACGTGCTCGACCTGCAGCGGGTGGAAACCGGCGACCTCGCGATTCACTTCGCCCCCGTCCCGCTCGCGCCGCTGGTCGAGGACTGCATCGCGATGCTGCGCCCGCTGGCCGACGCGCGCGGCGTGCGCCAGCAGTTCGTGCCACCGGCCGCGCCGCTGCACGCGCTGGCCGACGCGCAGCGGCTGCGCCAGGTGCTGCTCAACGTCGGCTCCAACGCCGTCAAGTACAACCGTCCGGGCGGCCGCGTGACGTGGTCGGTCGCCGCCGCCGACGGGCGCTGCACCGTCGCCGTCGAGGACACCGGCGCCGGGATGACGCCGGACCAGCTCGCGCGCC
Source organism: uncultured Burkholderiaceae bacterium (assembly GCA_938022295.1). Taxonomy (GTDB): domain Bacteria; phylum Pseudomonadota; class Gammaproteobacteria; order Burkholderiales; family Burkholderiaceae_C; genus Calidifontimicrobium. The sequence continues at coordinate 1,880 of CALIDR010000331.1, read as the reverse complement.
TGTTCCAGCCGTTCGAGCGCCTGGGCCGCGACACCTCGGCGGTCGAGGGCACGGGGCTCGGCCTCGTGATCGCGCGCCGGCTCGTCGACGCGATGGGCGGCCTGCTCGCGATCGACAGCCGGCCGGCACAGGGCACGCGCACCGCCGTCGAGCTTCCCGCCGCGCCCGCGCCCGCGGCGCTGCCGGCACCCGCGGCGCCGGCCGAAGCGCCCGTCGCCGCACCGCCCGCGGCGGCGCCGTTGCGCCTGCTGTACGTCGAGGACAACCGCATCAACGCGCTGCTGTTCGAGGAGACGCTGCGCCGCCACGGCGGCTTCGACCTGCGCGTGGCCGAGGACGGCGCCGAGGCGCTCGACCTCGTGCGCGACTGGCGGCCCGACGTGCTCGTGCTCGACGCCCACCTGCCTGGCGCCAGCGGCCACGAGGTGCTACAGCGGCTGCGCGCGATCGACGGCCTGGCGCAGGCGCCCGCCTACATGTGCTCGGCCGACGCGATGCCCGAGGACGTGCAGCGCGCGTTCGACGCCGGTTTCCGCGCCTACTGGACCAAGCCGCTGGACATCGAGGCGGTGCTCGACGAACTGCGGCGCGTGCGCGCCGCGCTCGCCCGGGCGCGCTGAGCGCAGCGTCTGCGCGCGACGGTCTTGCACCGGCGCGCGCGGGGCCGCCGGCGCATCGCCGACAATGCACCGCGATGACGTTCGCCGCCGAACCCGCCTACCACCATGGCCAGCCGACCCGCACCGCCGTCCTGCTCGTGGCGCTGGGCACGCCCGAGGCGCCCACCCCCGCGGCGCTGCGCAGCTACCTGAGGCAGTTCCTCGGCGACCCGCGCGTCGTCGAGATCCCGAACCCCTGGTGGTGGCTGATCCTGCACGGCGTCGTGCTTCGCGTGCGGCCGGCGAAGTCGGCCGCCAAGTACGCGACGATCTGGACGCCCGAGGGCTCGCCGCTGGCGGTGTGGACCGACAAGCAGGCCAAGCTGCTCGGCGGCTACCTCGGCGAGCGCGGCCACCGCGTGCTGGTGCGCCATGCGATGCGCTACGGCGAGCCGTCGGTGGCGCGCGTGCTCGACGCGCTGAAGGCCGAAGGCGTCACGCGCGTGCTCGTGCTGCCGCTGTACCCGCAATATGCGTCGGCGACGACGGCCAGCGTCGTCGACGCCGTCGGCACCTGGGCGCGGCGCACGCGCCAGCTGCCCGAGATCCGCTTCGTCAACCGCTTCCACGACGACGCCGGCTACATCGACGCGCTGGCCCGCCGCGTCACCGACCACTGGCAGACCCACGGCCGCGGCGAGCGGCTCGTCGTCAGCTTCCACGGCGTGCCGCACCGCTCGCTGATGCTCGGCGACCCGTACCACTGCGAGTGCCACAAGACGGCGCGCCTGCTGCGCGAGCGCCTCGGCCTGCCCGAGAGCGACGTCGTCGTGACGTTCCAGAGCCGCTTCGGCAAGGCGCGCTGGCTCGAACCCTACACCGAGCCGACGCTGCGGCAACTCGCGGCGCAGGGCGTCAGGCGCGTCGACGTGATGTGCCCCGGCTTCGTCGCCGACTGCCTGGAGACCCTGGAGGAGATCGCCGTCGAGGCCAAGGGCGCGTTCCTCGCCGCCGGCGGCGCCGAGTTCCACTACCTGCCGTGCCTGAACGACCAGCACGCCTGGATCGCCGCCCTGTCGGCACTCGCGATCCGCCACATGCAGGGCTGGGACACGACGACCCCGCCCGACGAGGCGGCACTGCAGGCGCAGCGCCAGCGCGCACTGGCGATGGGGGCGAAGGACTGAGAGCCGCGGCTCCAAGCCTGCCTGCGCAGGCTTGGACGGCCCGAAGGCCGCGAGCTCTGCGAGCGGCATGGGGGCCGCGGCTCCAAGCCTGCCT
>CALIDR010000330.1 GCA_938022295.1 uncultured Burkholderiaceae bacterium | reverse complement strand
AGTCGATGCCGAGCTCGCGCGCCAGGCGCTGCACGAGGGCGCGCAGCGCGTCGACCTCGCGCGCCAGCCGCGCCTGCTCGGCCTTCAGCGCCGCCAGTTCGCCGGCGCCGACGTCGGCGGCCGCCCACGCGGCGGCCTGCGCGGCGGGGGCGACGTCGCCACACAGCAGGTGGGCCCAGCGGTGCTCGCGCTCGCCGGGCGCCTTGGGCAGCCGCACGACGCGCGGCGGGTCGCGCGCCGCGAGCTCGTCGAGGAACGCCTCGACCGACGAGATGTCGGCGAAGCGGTGCAGCCGCTCGGCGTTCAGGCGCAGCTCGGCCGCGGTCTGCGGCCCGCGCAGCATCAGCACCGCCAGCAGCGCCGCCGCGGCGCCGGGCACGCCCAGGCCGCGCGCGGCGTTGTGCTCGAAGCGCACGACGCGGCTGCCGCTGACCTCGAACACGAGGCTCAGCGCCTTCAGCCCGTCGACGGCGGCCAGCACGTCGGCGTCGCTGGCCGACATCACCGGGTCGCGCGCCGTCTTCTGGTTGCAGCCGGCCACCAGCGCGTTCAGGCTCAGCGGGTAGGTGTCGGGCACGGTGGCCTGCTTCTCGACGAGCACGCCGAGCACGCGCGCCTCCAGCGGCGTCAGCGTCCTCACGGCGCCGGCCTCCTGCGATCGCCACGACGGATGACGGATGACGAATGACGGGGCCGGTGGCCGGCCCGGCGTTCATCCGTCATCGAAGGGCGCGGCCCGAGGTCATCCGTCATCCGTCATGCCCTCAGACGGAGAAGCCGTCGTCGGCCGAGACGATCGCGCCGTTGACGAAGTGGCTCTCGTTGGCGCACAGCATCATCAGCACGGCGTCGAGGTCCTGCGGCTGGCCGACGCGCTTGCGCGGCAGCGCGTTGATCAGCTTCTGCCCGGACTCGGTCTGCCAGTGGTGGTGGTTGATCTCGGTGTCGATGTAGCCGGGGCAGATCGCGTTGACGTTGATGCCGAAGCGCCCCCACTCGAGCGCCATCGCGCGCGTCATGTGGATCACCGCCGCCTTGCTCATGCAGTACACGCCGATCTGCGACAGCACGCGCAGGCCCGCCGTCGACGCGATGTTGACGATGCGCCCGCCGGTGAACGTGCCCGGCGCCGCGCCGCGGCTGCGCGCGATCATCCGCCTGGCCACCTCCTGCGCGACGAAGAAGGCGCCGCGCGCGTTGGTGTCCATCACGTGGTCGTAGTCTTCGGGGGTGACGTCGACGAGCCGCTGCGTCGTGCTCACGCCCGAGTTGTTGACCAGGATGTCGAGCGTGCCCATCTCGGTCTCGGCGTGCGCGACGGCGGCCTTGATGCTGTCGGGGTCGGTCACGTCGAGGGTGACGACGTGGGCGTCGCCGCCGGCGGCCTCGATCTCGGCGCGCAGCGTCTTCAGCCGCTCGACGCGGCGCGCCGCCAGCACGACGCCGGCGCCGGCGCGCGCCAGCGTGCGCGCGAACTGCGCGCCCAGGCCGCTCGACGCGCCGGTGACCATGGCGACGCGGCCCGAGAGGTCGATCGGGTAGCTCATGCAGGGCACTCCTCGGGGTGACGCGGCGACCATAGCATGGGCCCCGCGACACCCCCCGCCACACCGACCGAAAATAGCACGACCGTTCGATTTTTCGGACTGCCGGACCTAGAATCGCGCGACGAAGCAACCGGAGCACCCCGACGATGTCGCCGCAGGAAATCCTCGAGACGTACGGCCCGCGCGAGTCGATGCCCTACGACGTGGTGATCGTCGGCGCCGGCCCGGCGGGCCTGGCGTGCGCGATCCGCCTGAAGCAGCTGAATGCCGAGCTGTCGGTCGTCGTGCTCGAGAAGGGTTCCGAGCCCGGCGCGCACATCCTCTCCGGCGCGGTGATGGACCCGCGCGCGCTCGACGAGCTGCTGCCCGACTGGAAGGCGCGCGGCGCGCCGCTGAACCAGCCCGTGACCGGCGACGAGGTGCTGATCCTCAACGCCCGCCGCGCCACCGCCACCCCGGCGTGGCTGATCCCCGAGTGCATGCACAACGAAGGCTGCTACGTGATCAGCCTCGGCGCGGTGACGAAGTGGCTCGCCGGGCAGGCCGAGGCGCTGGGGGTGGAGATCTTCCCCGGCTTCGCCGCCGCCGAGGTGCTGTACGCCGACGACGGCAGCGTGCGCGGCGTGGCCACCGGCAACCTCGGCATCGGCAAGGACGGCGAGCCCACCGAGAACTTCCAGCTCGGCATGGAGCTCGTGGGCAAGTACACGATCTTCGCCGAGGGTGCGCGCGGCCACCTGGGCAAGCAGCTGATCGCCAGGTACCGGCTCGACGAGGGCAAGGACCCGCAGAGCTACGCGATCGGCATCAAGGAGCTGTGGGAGGTGCCGCCGGACAAGGCCAGGCCGGGCCTGGTCGTGCACACCGCCGGCTGGCCGATGGACCCCAACACCTATGGCGGCGGGTTCCTCTACCACCAGGAGGCCAACCGCGTGACGCTGGGCTTCGTCGTCGGGCTGGACTACCAGAACCCGTGGCTCAGCCCGTTCGAGGAGATGCAGCGCTGGAAGACGCATCCGGCGATCCGCGCCCACCTCGAAGGCGGCCAGCGCATCGGCTACGGCGCGCGCGCGATCACCGCCGGCGGCCTGCTCAGCCTGCCCAAGCTCGTCTTCCCGGGCGGGGCGCTGGTGGGCTGCGACGCCGGCACGCTCAACGCCGCGCGCATCAAGGGCAGCCACGCCGCGATCAAGACCGGCATGCTCGCCGCCGAGGCCGCCGCCGCCGCGATCGCGGCCGGGCGCAGCGGCGACGAGCTCGCCGCGTACCCGCAGGCGTTCGAGGCGAGCTGGCTGTACGAGGAGCTCGACCGCGCGCGCAACTTCAAGCAGTGGTTCAAGAAGGGCAACCTGGTGGGCACCGCGATGACCGGAGTGGAGCACTGGCTGCTGCCCAAGCTCGGCATCAAGAGCCCGCCGTGGACGATCCACCGCCACACGCCCGACCACGCGCGGCTGCACGCCGCCGCGGCGTGCGAGCCGATCCGCTACCCCAAGCCTGACGGTGTGCTCACGTTCGACCGCCTGAGCTCGGTGTTCGTCAGCAACACCAACCACGAGGAGAACCAGCCGCCGCACCTGACGCTGAAGGACGCGAGCGTGCCGGTGGCGGTGAACCTCGCGACCTACGCCGGGCCGGAGAGCCGCTACTGCCCAGCGGGCGTGTACGAGTACGTCGACGCCGAAGGCGGCGGCCAGCGGCTGCAGATCAACGCGCAGAACTGCGTGCACTGCAAGACGTGCGACATCAAGGACCCGACGCAGAACATCGTCTGGGTCACCCCCGAAGGCGGCGGCGGGCCGAACTACGCGGGGATGTGACGACGCCGGCACGGCCCCCCGGCACGCGGTTCGCGCGGACGTGACGGTGGGGCCGGCCGTGGTGAGGCTGCCGTTGCGCTGAAGCCAGGCGGCATGACCAGGCGCCCCGGATCGAGGATGCATCAGGCACAACGGCCATGACGGGCTTCGAGATCACGATCGCGCTGTGCGGCGACCTTGACGCCCGCGCCGAGGCGGCCTTCTGGGACGCCTTCGTCGCCGAGGCGATCGAGGCGGCGGGGCTGGCCTACGGCGGCGGCGCGCGCGGTTTCGTGACCCGCGCCGACGGCGGCGACGCCGCCGACGGCGACCGGCGCCACCTGGCCACCTGGCTGCGCGCGCGGCGCGACGTCGAGCGCTTCGACGTCGGCCCGCTCGAGGACGCGCGGCCGCTGCCGCCGTAGCGCTGCAGCCCGAAGCCGACCCGACCCGCATTCGACCGTCACCCGCGCCCCGGTAGGATCGGGCCGTGTCGCGCCGAAACCCGTTGCCGCGGCGGCCCCGCGCCGGCGGCGCCCGCTCGATCCCCTGCGCGGCGGCCGCCACGCTGATGCTGCTCGCCGCCGTGCCGGCGGCCGCGCAGTTCGCCCCCGTGCCGGACCAGGGCTGGCGCGAGTCGGTCGACGCCCGCCGCCCGGTCAGCGGCCACGCCGTCGTCGGCATGGCGCTGGCCGGCGGCGCGCCGGGGGCCAAGCTGTACGTCTACACCCCGGTGGCGCTGCCGCCCGGCACGCTGCTGCGCGTCGACCTCGAAAGCCCCGACGGGCGCTTCCACGGCAGCGGGCTGTTCCGCGGCCAGGCCGGCGCGCGCCGGTGGACGCCCCTGGAGCTGCTGCCCGCGGGCGCGCGCCCGGGGGCGCCGGCCGACCTCACGCCCG
>CALIDR010000329.1 GCA_938022295.1 uncultured Burkholderiaceae bacterium | reverse complement strand
CACCTTGTCGATCATTCCCCGCACCGCCGGCGTGTCCTCGAGCACGCGCTCGCTGTTGAGCTTGCGCAGCCCCAGGCCGCGCACGGTCGCGCGGTGGTCGGCCTTGGTGCCGATCACGCTGCGCACCAGCTTGACCTTCAGCGTCTTCTTCTCCGTCATCGCGATCTCTCCGGCGGCGCGCTCAGTTGAACAGTTCTTCGACCGTCTTGCCGCGCTTGGCGGCGACCTCGGCCGGCGTCGTCGAGCGCTTGAGCGCGTCGAGCGTGGCGCGCACCATGTTGTACGGGTTGCGCGAGCCGTGGCTCTTGGCGACGATGTCGGTCACGCCCATCACCTCGAAGACGGCGCGCATCGGCCCGCCGGCGATGATGCCGTCGCCCGCCTTGGCCGGCGCCATCAGCACCTTGGCCGAGCCGTGCTGGCCGGTGACGTTGTGCTGGATCGTGCCGCCCTTCAGGCTGACCTTGAACATGTTGCGGCGCGCGGCCTCCATCGCCTTCTGCACCGCCACCGGCACTTCCTTGGCCTTGCCCTTGCCCATGCCGATGCGGCCGTCGCCGTCGCCGACCACCGTCAGCGCCGCGAAGCTCAGCGTGCGGCCGCCCTTGACGACCTTGGTCACGCGGTTGACCGCGATCATCTTTTCCTTCAGACCGTCGTCGTTGCCTTCGGTCTGCGCGCGGGGGGTGAACTTTGCCATCGTCGGGATCCTGTGGCGTCAGAACTGCAGGCCGGCTTCGCGCGCCGCCTCGGCGAGCGCCTTCACGCGGCCGTGGTAGGCGTAGCCGGCACGATCGAACGCGACCTTCTCGATGCCGGCGGACTTCGCCTTCTCGGCGATGCGCCGGCCGACGATCGTCGCCGCCGCCGCGTTGCCGCCCTTGCCGTGGGCGCCGAGCTGCTCGCGCACCTCCTTCTCGGCCGTCGAGGCGCTGGCGAGCACGCGCGCGCCGTCGTCGGAGATCACGTGGGCGTAGATGTGGGCGTTCGAGCGGAACACGGTCAGTCGCGCCACGCGCTGCAGCGCGATGCGCACGCGCGTCTGGCGCGCCCGGCGCAGCCGCTGCTCCTTCTTGGTCGGCATCGTTCGCTCCTTACTTCTTCTTCGTCTCTTTCAGCACCACGCGCTCGTCGGCGTAGCGGATGCCCTTGCCCTTGTAGGGCTCGGGCGGACGCACGGCGCGCACCTCGGCGGCGATCTGGCCCACCACCTGCCGGTCGGCGCCCTTGATCACGATCTCGGTGGGCGTCGGGCATTCGACCTTGACGCCGGCGGGCATGTCCACCGCCACCGGGTGCGAGTAGCCCACCTGCAGGTTCAGCTTCTGCCCCTGCGCCTGGGCGCGGTAGCCCACGCCCACCAGGCTGAGCTTGCGCTCGAAGCCCTTGCTGACGCCGGCGACCATGTTGGCCACCAGCGCGCGCATCGTGCCGGTGAGCGCGTCGGCGTCGGGGTGATCGCCCGCGGGGGCGAACTTCAGCGCGCCGCCGTCGCGGGTGACGGCCACCCGCGGGTTCAGCGCCTGCGTCAGCGCGCCCTGCGCGCCCTTGACGGTGATGAGCCCGTCGGTGATCGCCACCTCGACGCCCTGCGGCACGGCGATCGGCATCTTTCCTACGCGAGACATGGCTCGAATCCCTTCCCGATCAGGCGACGTAGCACAGCACTTCGCCGCCGATGCCGCTGGCGCGCGCCTTGCGGTCGGTCATCACGCCGCGCGGCGTGGTGACGATCGCCACCCCGAGGCCGTTCATGACCTGGGGCAGGTCGTGGCGCCCCTTGTAGATGCGCAGCCCCGGACGGCTGACGCGCTCGATGCGCTCGATCACCGGCCGGCCGGCGTAGTACTTGAGCGCGATCTCGAGCTCGGGCTTGCCGCCGTCGCCCTTGACGACGTAGCCGTCGATGTAGCCCTCGTCCTTCAGGACCTGCGCGATCGCGACCTTCAGCTTCGACGACGGCATCGTCACGCTCGACTTCTCGACGCTTTGCGCATTGCGGATGCGCGTCAGCATGTCGGCGATGGGATCACTCATGCTCATCGGTGGGTTCTCCTGCGGCGCGCCGACTTACCAGCTGGCCTTGACGACGCCCGGGATGTCGCCCTTGAAGGCGAGTTCGCGGATCTTGCTGCGCGCCAGGCCGAACTTCTTGAACGTGCCGCGCGGGCGGCCGGTGATGCCGCAGCGGTTGCGCAGCCGGGTGGGGTTGGCGTTGCGCGGCAGCTTCTGCAGCGCCAGGCGCGCGGCGTAGCGCTCGTCGTCGGAGCGCTTGGCGTCGTCGGCCACGGCCTTCAGCTCGGCGTACTTCTTGGCGAACTTGGCCACCAGTTGCTCGCGCTTGTGCTCACGCTGGATCAGGGACACTTTAGCCACGCGCCACCTCAGTTCTTGAACGGAAACTTGAATGCCGCCAGCAGGGCCTTGCATTCCTCGTCGGTCTTGGCCGACGTCGTGATGCTGATGTTCATCCCCCGGATGGCGTCGATCTTGTCGTAGTCGATCTCGGGGAAGATGATCTGCTCCTTGACGCCGATGTTGTAGTTGCCGCGGCCGTCGAACGCCCGCGCCGAGACGCCGCGGAAGTCGCGCACGCGCGGCAGCGCCACCGTCACCAGTCGGTCCAGGAACTCGTACATGCGCGCGCCGCGCAGCGTGACCATGCAGCCCACCGGCACGTTCTCGCGGATCTTGAAGCCGGCGATCGCCTTGCGCGACTTCGTGACCACCGGCTTCTGGCCGGCGATCTTGGTCAGGTCGCCGACGGCGTTGTCCATCACCTTCTTGTCGGACACCGCCTCGCCGACGCCCATGTTCAGCGTGATCTTCTGCAGGCGCGGCACCTGCATCACCGACTTGTAGCCGAACCGCTTCATCAGCTCGGGCACGACGGTCTGGCGGTAGTGGACCTGCAGCCGCGCCGGGGACGGCGCCGCGGCAGCCGCGGGAGTGGTCTTGGCCATCTCGAGCTCGCCTTATGCTTTGATCTCTTCGCCGCTGGACTTGTAGACGCGCACCTTCTTGCCGTCGGCCAGCAGCTTGATGCCCACGCGGTCGGCCTTGGCCGCCTGCGGGTTCCAGATCGCGACGTTGGACTGGTGGATCGGCATCGTCTTGTCGACCACGCCGCCGGTCGTGCCCTTCAGCGGGTTGGGCTTGACGTGCTTCTTCACCACGTTGACGCCCTCGACGACGATGTGCTCGTCGTCGACACGCCGGGTGACGGTGCCGCGCTTGCCCTTGTCGCGCCCGGTCAGCACCACGACCTGGTCGCCCTTGCGAATCTTGTTCATCGGTGGGTCCTCGGGGGGCGCGCCGTCACAGCACCTCGGGCGCCAGCGACACGATCTTCATGAAGCGCTCGGAGCGCAGCTCGCGCGTGACCGGGCCGAAGATGCGGGTGCCGATCGGCTCGAGCTTGGCGTTGAGCAGCACCGCCGCATTGCCGTCAAACTTGACGAGCGAGCCGTCGGGGCGGCGCACGCCCTTGGCCGTGCGCACGACGACGGCGTTGTAGACCTCGCCCTTCTTGACGCGCCCGCGCGGCGCCGCTTCCTTGACGCTGACCTTGATGACGTCGCCGATGCCGGCGTAGCGGCGCTTGGAGCCGCCGAGCACCTTGATGCACATCACGGACTTGGCACCCGTGTTGTCGGCGACGTCGAGTCGCGATTGCATTTGGATCATGGTCTTCTCCCAACTTGATCCCCGCGGCGCCCCGGGTGGGCGCCCGCGCGGTCAGTCTTGGGCCCGTAGGCGCCGCCGCCCGGAAGGCGGCGTCGCGTTGGTTGGGTGGACGCTGCCCGCCTCGCCACGCCTGCGCAGCCCGCAGCCGCAACGAGTCGAATCAGCGAAGCTTTTTATTATGGCAGATCTCGCACGACCCCGTCAACGGCGGCGTGCCCGCCTCAGGCCGGGGCGCCCTTGAGCTCGCGCACCTGGCGCAGCATCGTCGCCGCGTCGCTGACCTCGAACTTGCCCGGCGCCTCGACGTTGAGCGTGCGCACGACGCCGTCGACGACGAGCATCGAGTAGCGCTGCGAGCGCACGCCCAGGCCGCGCGCGGTGAGGTCCAGCGTCATGCCGGCAGCCTTGGTGAACTCGCCGCTGCCGTCGGCCATCATGCGCACCTTGCCGGCTGTCTTCTGGTCGCGGCCCCAGGCACCCATCACGAACGCGTCGTTGACCGACAGGCACCAGATCTCGTCGACGCCGGCGGCCCTGAGCTCGTCGGCCTTCTCGACGTAGCCGGGCACGTGCTGGGCCGAGCACGTCGGCGTGAAGGCGCCGGGCAGGGCGAAGATCGCGATCGTCTTGCCCGCGGTGGACTGGCCGACGTCGAACGCGTTCGGGCCGATCGTGCAGCCGTTGCCCTCGACCTCGACGTACTCGTACAGCGTGCCTGCCGGCAGCTTGTCTCCGACCTTCAGCATGGTAAGCCTCCTCGCAGCGGTTGGGGGGGAAGGGGGATGGCAGTGTCGGCGCAAGCGCGCCGCCGACGCGACCGCGGGGCCCGAAGGCCCCGCGCGAGACTGGGTTGGCTTTCGCCCGCGGCCGGCGTCAGACCTCGCGCGCGCGCTCGACCAGCCGCGAGACGACCCACGACTTGGTCTTCGAGATCGGGCGGCTCTCGGTGATCTCGACCGTGTCGCCGACCTTGTACTCGCCCTTCTCGTCGTGGGCGTGGTACTTGTTCGACTTGGCGACGATCTTGCCGTACAGCTCGTGCTTGACGCGGCGCTCGACGAGCACCGTCACCGTCTTCGCCCGCTTGTCGCTGACGACCTTGCCGACGAAGGTGCGCACCACCTTCGGCTTCGCGGCCGGTGCCGCCGTCGTGGTCTCCGTGCTCATGTCGCGCTCCCGGTACGGGCGGCCTTCTTCTTCTCGGCCAGGATCGTCTTGGCGCGCGCGATGTCGCGCCGCGTGCGGCCGAGGGCGGCCGTGTTGCTCAGCTGCTGCGTGGCCTTGCGCATGCGCAGCCCGAAGTGCGCCTTCAGCAGGTCGGTCACTTCCTTCTCGAGCGCGGCGACGTCCTTCGCCCGCAGTTCGGATGCCTTCATTCTCGTTCTCCGTCTCAGGCGCCGACCTGGCGCGCGACGAACGTGCAGCGCAGCGGCAGCTTGGCCGCCGCGAGGTCGAACGCCTCGCGCGCGAGCTGCTCGGGCACGCCGTTGATCTCGTACAGCACCTTGCCCGGCTGGATCTCGGCAACCCAGTACTCCGGGTTGCCCTTGCCGTTGCCCATGCGGACCTCGGCCGGCTTCTGCGAGATCGGCTTGTCGGGGAAGATGCGGATGAAGATGCGCCCGCCGCGCTTGATGTGGCGCGAGATCGCCCGCCGCGCGGCCTCGATCTGGCGCGCCGTCAGCCGGCCGCGCTCGGTGGCCTTCAGCCCGAAGTCGCCGAACGACACGTTCGTGCCGCGGGTGGCGATGCCGGTGTTGCGGCCCTTGTGCTCCTTGCGGAACTTCCGCCGGGAGGGTTGCAGCATGATTACTCTCCTTTCGCGCCGCCCGGCGCCCCCCCGGGGGCGACGACCTTGCGCACGCGCTTGACCGCGGGCCGGGGCGCCTCGCCGCCGGGCGCTGCGGGCTTGTCGCCGCCCTCGGTCGGGGCGGCCGCGCGCGGCGCGCGATCGCCCGGACGGCCGCGGCCGCCCGGGGCACCCGGGCGCGCCGGACGGCGGCCGCGGCGCTCCTCGTCACCGGCGTCGGGCTTCGTCGCGCCCGGGGCCTCGCCGCGGCCGAGGGTGTCGCCGCGGTAGACCCAGACCTTGACGCCGATCACGCCGTACGTCGTCTTGGCCTCCGAGAAGCCGTAGTCGATGTCGGCCTTGAGCGTGTGCAGCGGCACACGCCCTTCGCGGTACCACTCGCAGCGCGCGATCTCGATGCCGTTCAGGCGCCCCGACGACATGATCTTGATGCCCTGCGCGCCCAGGCGCATCGCGTTCTGCATCGCGCGCTTCATCGCGCGGCGGAACATGATGCGCTTCTCGAGCTGCTGCGTGATGCTGTCGGCGATCAGCTGGGCGTCGATCTCGGGCTTGCGGATCTCCTCGATGTTGACCGCCACCGGCACGCCCAGGCGCCTGGTCAGCTCGGCCTTCAGGTTCTCGATGTCCTCGCCCTTCTTGCCGATCACGACGCCCGGGCGGGCCGAGAAGATCGTGATGCGCGCGTTCTTGGCCGGGCGCTCGATCAGCACGCGCGAGACGGCGGCGTTCTTCAGCTTCTTCTTCAGGTACTCGCGGACCTCGAGATCCTCGGCGAGCATCTGGCTGAAGTTGCGGCTGTTGGCGAACCAGCGCGAGGCCCAGGCCCGCGTCACGGGCAGGCGGAAGCCGGTCGGGTGGATTTTCTGTCCCATGCTCTTCCTCTGGCCTCAGCTGCCGACGGCGACGTAGATGTGGCAGGTCGGCTTGCTGATGCGGTTGCCGCGGCCCTTCGCGCGCGCCGAGAAGCGCTTCAGCGTCGTGCCCTGCTCGACGTAGATCGAGGTGACCTTCAGCTCGTCGATGTCGGCGCCGTCGTTGTGCTCGGCGTTGGCGATCGCCGACTCGAGCGCCTTCTTGATGATGCCGGCGGCCTTCTTCGGCGTGAAGTTCAGGATCTGGATCGCCTGGTCGACCTTCTTGCCGCGGATCAGGTCGGCCACCAGCCGGCCCTTGTCCGCCGACAGGCGCACGCCGCGCACGATTGCTCTGGTTTCCATCGTCGGGGCCCCTTACTTCTTCGCCTTCTTGTCGGCCGGGTGGCCCTTGAAGGTGCGCGTCAGCGCGAACTCGCCGAGCTTGTGGCCCACCATCTGGTCCGACACGTACACCGGCACGTGCTGGCGGCCGTTGTGCACCGCGATCGTCAGGCCGATGAATTCGGGCAGGATCGTGCTGCGCCGTGACCAGGTCTTGATCGGCTTCTTGTCCTTGATGGCGGCGGCCTTCTCGACCTTGGCCATCAGGTGGTGGTCCACGAACGGACCCTTCTTCAGTGAGCGTGCCATCGTCGGTGGCCCTTACTTCTTGCGCCGCGAGACGATGAACGTCTGCGTGCGCTTGTTGCTGCGGGTGCGGTAGCCCTTGGTCGGCGTGTTCCACGGCGACACCGGCGCCTGCGCCTCGCCGGTGCGGCCTTCGCCGCCGCCGTGCGGGTGGTCGATCGGGTTCATCGCCACGCCGCGCACCGTCGGCCGGATGCCGCGCCAGCGCGTGGCGCCGGCCTTGCCGAGCTGGCGCAGGTTGTGCTCCTCGTTGCTCACCTCGCCGATCGTCGCCCGGCAGTCGATGTGCACCCGGCGCACCTCGCCCGAGCGCAGGCGCACCTGCGCGTAGGCACCTTCACGCGCCATCAGCGTGACCGATGTGCCCGCCGAACGCGCGATCTGCGCGCCCTTGCCCGGCAGCAGCTCGACGCAGTGGATCGTGGAGCCGACCGGGATGTTGCGGATCGGCAGCGTGTTGCCGGCCTTGATCGGGGCCTCGGCGCCGCTGACCACCGTCGCGCCGGCCTCCAGGCCGCGCGGGGCGACGATGTAGCGGCGCTCGCCGTCGGCGTAGCACAGCAGCGCGATGTGGGCGCTGCGGTTGGGGTCGTACTCGATGCGCTCGACCTTGGCCGGGATGCCGTCCTTGTTGCGCCGGAAGTCGACCACCCGGTAGTGGTGCTTGTGGCCGCCGCCCTTGTGGCGCATCGTGATGTGGCCGTTGTGGTTGCGGCCGGCCTTCTGCTTCTGCGGCTCGAGCAGCGACGCCTCCGGGCGCCCCTTGTGCAGGTGCTTGTGGACCACCTTCACCACGGCACGGCGGCCGGGCGACGTGGGTTTGACCTTGACGACAGCCATTTACGCGGCCTCCCCGGAGAAGTTGAGCTCCTGGCCTTCCTTCAGGCAGACGTAGGCCTTCTTGACGTGGTCGCGCCGGCCGGTGCGGCCGCCGAAGCGCTTGACCTTGCCCGCCTGGTTGACGGTCTGCACCGACTCGACCTCGACCTTGAACATCGTCTCGACGGCGGCCTTGATCTCGGGCTTGGTGGCGTCGCGCAGCACCTTGAACAGCACCTGGTTGTGCTTCTCGCCCACGCGCGTGGCCTTCTCGGACACGATCGGGGCGACGAGCACCTGCGCCAGGCGGCCAGCGTCGAACTTGGGCGGCGTGCTCATGCGAACATCTCCTTCAGCTGCTCGATCGCACCCTTGGTCAGCAGCACCTTCTTGTAGAACACGAGCGACAGCGGATCGACGTAGCGCGGCTCGACGACCAGCGCGTTGGCGAGGTTGCGCGACGCCAGCAGCAGGTTCTCGTCGACCTGGTCGGCGATCACCATCACCGAGTTGCCGTGGTCGGTGCCCAGCCCCATGGCCTTGAACTTCTGCGCCAGCAGCTTGGTCTTCGGCGCCTCGACGCCGATCGAGTCGACAACCGCGAGCCGGCCGTCGCGCGCGAGCTGCGACAGGATCGCCGCCATGCCGGCGCGGTACATCTTCTTGTTGACCTTGTGCGAGAAGTTCTCGTCCGGGCTGTTCGGGAAGATGCGCCCGCCCCCGCGCCACAGCGGCGACGAGGTCATGCCCGCGCGCGCGCGCCCGGTGCCCTTCTGGCGGAACGGCTTCTTCGTCGAGTGTTTGACCGTGCCGCGGTCCTTCTGGGCCCGCGTGCCCTGGCGCGCGTTGGCCTGGTAGGCGACGACGATCTGGTGCACGAGCGCCTCGTTGTAGGCGCGCGCGAACACGGTGTCCGGCGCGTCGACCTTCGCGGTCGCCTGCCCCTGTTCGTTCAGGACCTCGAGCTGCATCACTGGGCCCCCTTCTTCAGCTTGGCCTTGACGGCCGGGCGCACGACGACGTGGCCGTTCTTCGCCCCGGGCACGGCGCCGCGCACGAGCAGCAGCGAACGCGCCTCGTCGACGCGCACGACGTCCAGGTTCTGCGTCGTCACCGTCTCGTCGCCCATGTGGCCGGTCATCTTCTTGCCGGGGAACACGCGGCCCGGGTCCTGCGCCATCGAGATCGACCCGGGCACGTTGTGCGAGCGGCTGTTGCCGTGCGAGGCGCGCTGCGAGCCGAAGTTGTGGCGCTTGATCGTGCCGGCGAAGCCCTTGCCGATCGAGGTGCCCTGCACGTCGACCTTCTGGCCGGCGGCGAACAGGGTCACCGGGATCGCGGCACCGGGCGCGTACTGCCCGACGACGTCGGCGCCGACGCGGAACTCCTTGAGCACCCGTGCCGGCTCGACGCCCGCCTTCGCGAGGTGCCCGGCTTCGGGCTTGTTGACGCGCGAGGCCTTGCGCGTGCCGAACGCGACCTGGATCGCGTTGTAGCCGTCGGTGGCCTCGGTCTTGACCTGGGCGACGCGGTTGCCCGACACGTCGAGCACCGTCACCGGGACGGCGTCGCCGTCGTCGGTGAAGATGCGCATCATGCCCACCTTGCGACCGAGCAAGCCGAGGCGATGGCTCAGACTCATGGCTCTTCTCCAGCCCCGCCGCCTTGCGCTTGGGGCCTTGTTTCACGTGCCCGACATCGATTGGCCGGGCTGACTGGGCCTCGCTGCGCCCCGGGAGGCGCAACGAGAAAAGCCAGCGAGTATAGCAGGCTCCGGACGGACGGCTACTGCAGCTTGATCTCGACGTCGACGCCGGCCGGCAGGTCGAGCTTCATCAGCGCGTCCACGGTCTTGTCGGTCGGGTCGACGATGTCCATCAGGCGCTGGTGGGTGCGGATCTCGAACTGGTCGCGGCTCGTCTTGTTGACGTGCGGCGAGCGCAGGATGTCGAAGCGCTGCTGGCGCGTGGGCAGCGGCACCGGGCCGCGCACTATGGCGCCGGTGCGCTTGGCGGTGTCGACGATCTCGAGCGCCGACTGGTCGATCAGCTTGTAGTCGAACGCCTTGAGGCGGATGCGGATCTTCTGCTTCTGCATGACGGTTCCTTGGAAAGAGCGATGACGCCCGCCCCGCGGGGCGGGCCGGCGGCGCGGGGCACGGGCCACGCGCCGTTCGTCATGCGAAGGTCACTCGATGATCTTGGACACCACGCCCGCGCCGACGGTGCGCCCGCCCTCGCGGATCGCGAAGCGCAGGCCCTCCTCCATCGCGATCGGGGCGATCAGCTTGACGGTGATGCTCACGTTGTCGCCGGGCATCACCATCTC
>CALIDR010000328.1 GCA_938022295.1 uncultured Burkholderiaceae bacterium | reverse complement strand
CGGCGGGCTCGCCGCGCGAGCGGCCGCGGATGCCGCAGGTTCGCCCGCCCGACGCACCCCGACCGGCGCCGGCGCGGCCCACGCCGCCGGCGCCAGCGGCCGCTGCGCCGGATCGAGCGCCAGCGCGCGCTCGACGGCGGCGATCGTCGCCTGCACGTCGGGGTCGGCCGCGGCGGGCCCGAGCGCGGCGCGCAGCGCGCCGCCGGCGTCGAACGCCGCGCCGGCGATGCGATCGGCCGCCGGCACCGGCGCGCGACCGGTGGCCATGAACCAGGCCAGCGCCGCCAGCGCGTAGAGGTCGCTCGCCGCGCTCAGCGGCCCGCGCCCGGCCCACTGCAGCGCCTCGGGCGCGGTGAACGGCAGCCACGCCGGCTCGACCTGCGCCTGCAGCGCGCGCGCCGCGGCGCCGAACCCGAGCAGCACCGGCCGCCCGTCGCCGTCGAGCATCACCTGTCGCGGGTGCAGGTGGCCGTGCACGTCGCCATGGGCGTGCAGCACGTGCAGCGCGTCGCGCAGCGCCCGCACGCGCGCGCACCAGCGCCGCGCGTCGGCCGGCCCGGGTTCGTGCAGCGGCAGCTCGGCCAGCGTCGGGCCCGGCAGCAGCGGCATCACGCGCAGCAGCGTGCCATGCGATTCGACGAGCCGCCACACCGCGACCAGCCCCGGGTGGCGCACCGCGCCGAGCCTCCGCGCCTCGCCGACGAAGGCGTCGTGCGCGCGCAGCCACTCGGGCGGCGGTGCGGTCAGCAGGCGCACGTCGGCCGGCGCGACCTGCACGCCGTCGTCGCCACGCCGGCTGTGGCCGGCGACGAAATACTCCTTCAGCGCCACCGGCCGCTGCAGCAGCAGTTCGGTGGCGCGGTAGACGAAGCCCGTCGGCCCGCAGGCGAGCACGCTGTCGATGCGGTGCCCGGTGACGACGGCGCCGGTGGGCAGCGGCAGCGCGTGGTCGCGCGGCGCCGCCTGCTCGGCGGTCTCGAAGAGCGGGGGCTGCACCGCGGCTGCCTTGACCGGTGGCGGCGCCGTGGCAGCGGGCGGCGGCGTCGTCATCGGCGGCGCGACCCGCGCCGTCGCCGGGGCGGCAGACGCGGGCGGCGCCGGCGGCGGGACGACCCGCGCCGTCGCCGCCGTGGGCGCCGCCGCAGCCGCCGTCCGGGGGGCATGCGGCATGCGCGCCATCGGCCTGCCGGTCAGCCGCCGGTCACCGGCGGAAAGAAGGCGACTTCGGCGCCGTCGGCGAGCACCGCCGACTCGTCGGCCATCGCCTGGTTCAGCGCGCAGCGCACCGCGCGCCCGCGTGCGAGCACCTCGGCGTGGCGGCCGCCGCGCGCGATCAGGTGGTCGCGCAGCGCAGCCAGCGTCGCCGGTGCCGCGAGCTCGACCGTCTCGGCCGGGCCGAGCGCCTCGCGCAGCGAGGCGAAGTAGCGCACCGTGAGCTTCATCCGCCGATCAGCGTGGCCATGGGCAGGTAGCGTACCCGATCGCCGGCGCGGATCGCCTGGCTCGGCGGGTTGTCCACCAGGCCGTCGGCCCACACCGCCGAGGTCATCACGCCCGAGCTCTGGTTCGGGAACAGTTCGAGCGCACCGTCGGCACCGACGCGCACGCGCAGGAACTCGCGCCGGCGGTCGGGCCGCGGCCAGTCGAAGCCGGCCGTCATCGGCAGCGCGGGCGGCAGCGCCGGGTCGGCGCCCTGCAGCGCCCGCAGCACGGCGCGCACCGCGAGCACGAACGTGACGAAGCTCGACACCGGGTTGCCGGGCAGGCCGACGAAGAGCGCCTCGCCCGGACCGCCGGCGCGGCGCACCGCACCGAACGCGAGCGGCTTGCCCGGCTTGATCGCGACCTGCCACAGCTCGACGCGGCCTTCGGCGTGCAGCGCCGGGCGGATGTGGTCCTCCTCGCCGACCGAGACGCCGCCCGACGTCAGGATCAGGTCGTGGCCGGCGGCGGCCTCGCGCAGCGCGGTGCGCGTGGCGTCGAGCCGGTCGGGCACGATGCCGAGGTCGCTCACCTCGCAGCCGGCCGCCTGCAGCAGGCCGCGCAGCGTGAAGCGGTTGCTGTTGTAGATCGCCCCCGGCGGCAGGTCCTGCGGCGCCACCGCGCCGGGCATGATCAGTTCGTCGCCGGTCGAGAACAGCGCCACGCGCGGGCGGCGCACGACGGCGAGCGTCGCCGCGCCGACGGTGGCTGCGAGCCCGAGCGCCTGCGGCGCGAGCCGCGTGCCGGCGGCGAGCACGACGCTGCCGGCGCGCACGTCCTCGCCGCGGCGGCGGATCCACTGGCCCGGCCGCGGGGCTTCGCGCACGCGGATGCCGCCGTCGACGACCTCGGCGAGTTCCTGCATGACGATGGCGTCGGCCCCGGCCGGGATCGGCGCGCCGGTGAAGATGCGCGCCGCCGTGCCCGCGGCGAGCGGCTGCCCCACCTGCCCGGCGGCGATGCGCTGCGCCACCGGCAGCACGGCGTCGGGCGACGCCGCGTCGGCCGCGCGCAGCGCGTAGCCGTCCATCGAGGTGTTGTCGGCTGGCGGCACGTCGATCGCCGAGACGACGTCGGCGGCGAGCACGCGCCCGAGGGCGTCGAACGTCGACACCGTCTCGACGTCGGCGATGCGCGCCGCCGCGGCGCCGGCCGCCAGGCGCGCCAGCGCGTCGTCGAGCGCGAGCAGCGGGGCGCGGGCGGGTTCAGCCATGGCGGGAAGGGTCGTAGACGAGACGATCGCCCGCCGCGCGCAGCACCTCGAGCAGCGCGGCGGTGTCGCCGAGCGGCACGACGGGGCGCAGCGTGGGCACCGGCAGCGCGTCGGGGCGGTCGGTGGCGATCGCGACGACGAACGGGTCCTCCGGGTAGATCGGCACGTCGCCGCGCGCGCGGGCCGCCTCCTCGCGCCAGACCTCGACCTTCATCACGTCGGCGTGCTTGAACCCCTCGACGAGCACCCAGTCGACGTCGACGAGTTCGCGCAGCAACTGGTGGACGTTCGGCTCGGCCTCGGCGCCGAACTCGCGCATCAGCGCGAGCCGCCGCGGCGAAGCCACCAGCACCTCGAACGCGCCGGCCTCGCGCAGCCGGAAGCTGTCCTTGCCCGGACGGTCGAGGTCGAAGCCCGCGTGCGCGTGCTTGACCACCGACACCCGCTCGCCGCCGCGGCGCAGCGCGGCCACGAGCCCTTCGAGCAGCGTCGTCTTGCCGCTGCCCGACGCGCCGCAGACGCCCACCACCTTCATGCGCCGCCCTTCATGCCCCGCAGTGCGTCTCGATGTAGTGCTTGACCGCGTCGACCCGCGCCGGCAGCACCGTGAAGCGCCGCGGCAGTGCCTCGAGCCCCTCGAGGCCGGGCGGGCGCTCGGGCTCGCGGCCGAGCGCCTCGCGGATCGTGGCGGCGAACTTGGCCGGCAGCGCGGTCTCGAGCACGATCGTCGGCACCCCGGGTTCCCGATGCTCGCGCGCGACCTTCAGGCCGTCGGCGGTGTGGGGGTCGATCATCACGCGGTGGCGCTGCCAGGTGTCGCGGATCGTCGCCACGCGCTCGGCGTGGGTGCTGCGGCCGGAGACGAAGCCGAACTCGCGCACGCGCGCGAACTCGGCGGCCGTCAGCGTGAAACCGCCGCGCGTCGGCACCTCGACGCCGAACAGCGCGGCGGTGCGCGCGGCGTCGCGGCCGAGCAGGTCGAACACGAAGCGCTCGAAGTTGCTCGCCTTGCTGATGTCCATCGACGGGCTCGACGTCTCGAACGTCTCGGCGCTGGCGCGCACGCGGTAGGTGCCGGTGCGGAAGAACTCGTCGAGCACGTCGTTCTCGTTCGTCGCGCACACCAGGCGCCGGATCGGCAGCCCCATCATCCGCGCGACGTGGCCGGCGCAGATGTTTCCGAAGTTGCCCGACGGCACGGCGAAGCTCACCGGCTCGTCGTCCGAGCGCGTCGCCTGGAAATAGCCGGCGAAGTAGTAGACGACCTGCGCCAGCAGCCGCGCCCAGTTGATCGAGTTGACGGTGCCGATCGACCAGCGGCGCTTGAACTCGAGGTCGGCGCTGACCGCCTTGACGATGTCCTGGCAGTCGTCGAACACGCCCTCGATCGCGAGGTTGTGGATGT
Source organism: uncultured Burkholderiaceae bacterium (assembly GCA_938022295.1). Classification (GTDB taxonomy): domain Bacteria; phylum Pseudomonadota; class Gammaproteobacteria; order Burkholderiales; family Burkholderiaceae_C; genus Calidifontimicrobium. Next base: position 18,417 of record CALIDR010000328.1, on the reverse strand, counting down.
TGCCGTCCTGCAGGCTGAACATCTGCGCCTGCTGGAACGGGCTCATGCGCCCGTGCGGGCTGAGCATGAAGACGCGGATGCCGCGCTTGCCGCGCATCGCGTACTCGGCCGCGCTGCCGGTGTCGCCAGAGGTGGCGCCGAGGATGTTCAGCTGCTGCCCGCGGCGCGCGAGCTCGTACTCGAACAGGTGGCCGAGCAGCTGCATCGCCATGTCCTTGAACGCCAGCGTCGGGCCGTTGGACAGGGCTTCGATCGCGATGCCGTCGTCCAGCCGCCTCAGCGGCACGATGGCGTCGGTGCCGAACACCTCGCGCGTGTAGGTCTTGCGCACGAGGGCGTGCAGGTCGGCGGCCGGGATGTCGTCGACGTAGAGCGAGAGGATCTCGAACGCCAGCTCGGCGTACGGCAGGCCGCGCCAGCGCGCGAGCGTGGCCCCGTCGACCTGCGGGTAGTGCATCGGCAGGTACAGCCCGCCGTCGGGCGCCAGGCCCTCGAGCAGGATGTCGGCGAAGCCGCGCGGCGTCGTGTCGCCGCGGGTGCTCAGGTACTTCACGCCAGCTCTTCCTTGCGCAGGCTCACGATCGGCGCCAGCACGGTGGGCAGCGCCTGCATCTGGGCAATCGCGCGCCGCATCCGGCCCTCGACGGTGTCGTGGGTGAGGATGATGACGTCGGTCTTGGCCGCGCCCTCGCCGCCGCCGTCGGCGTTGGGGCGCTGCAGCAGGGCGTCGATCGAGATGTCGTGCTCGGCGAGGATGCCGGTGATGCGCGCCAGCACACCGGCCTGGTCGGCCACCTGCAGCCGCAGGTAGAACGCGGTGACGACGTCGTCGATCGGCAGGATCGGCGTGTCGGCGAGCTGCCCGGGCTGGAACGCGAGGTGCGGCACGCGGTGGTCGGGGTCGGCGGTGTGCAGCCGGGTGACGTCGACGAGGTCGGCGATCACCGCCGAGGCGGTCGGCTCGCTGCCGGCGCCCTTGCCGTAGTACAGCGTCGTGCCCACCGCGTCGCCCTGCACGACGACGGCGTTCATCGCGCCCTCGACGTTGGCGATCAGCCGCCGCGCCGGCACGAGCGTCGGGTGCACGCGCAGCTCGATGCCTTCGGGGCGGCGCTTCGTGATGCCGAGCAGCTTGATGCGGTAGCCGAGCTGCTCGGCGTAGCGGATGTCGGCCGCCTGCAGCTTCGTGATGCCCTCGACGTGCGCGCGGTCGAACTGCACCGGGATGCCGAACGCGATCGCGCTCATGATCGTCGCCTTGTGCGCGGCGTCGACGCCCTCGATGTCGAACGTCGGGTCGGCCTCGGCGTAGCCCAGGCGCTGCGCTTCCCGGAGCACGACGCCGAAGTCGAGCCCCTTGTCGCGCATCTCGCTGAGGATGAAGTTCGTCGTGCCGTTGATGATGCCGGCGATCCACTCGATGCGGTTGGCCGTCAGCCCCTCGCGCAGCGCCTTGATGATCGGGATGCCGCCGGCCACCGCGGCCTCGAACGCGACCATCACGCCGCGCTCGCGCGCGGCGGCGAAGATCTCGTTGCCGTGCGTGGCCAGCAGCGCCTTGTTGGCGGTGACGACGTGCTTGCCGGCGGCGATCGCCTCGAGCACGAGGGTGCGCGCGATACCGTAGCCGCCGATCAGCTCGACGACGATGTCGATCGCCGGGTCGGCGATGACCTGCCGCGCGTCGGCGACGACCCGCGCCCGTTCGCCGACGACGGCCTTCGCGCGCTCGGTGTCGAGGTCGGCCACCATCGTGATCTCGATGCCGCGCCCGGCGCGGCGGCGGATCTCGGCCTGGTTGCGCGCCAGCACGCGGAACGTGCCGCTGCCGACGGTGCCGATGCCAAGCAGGCCGACCTGGACGGGGGGAGCTTCGGCGCGTTCGCGCGCCGCCGCGCTGGGATGGCTCATGGGGGCGTTCAGACGGAATGGCGTTTGCGGTAGTGCTCGAGGAACCGCGCGATGCGCCCGATGGCCTCGGCCAGGTCGTCGGAGTTCGGCAGGAACACGAGCCGGAAGTGGTCGGGCCGCGGCCAGTTGAACCCGGTGCCCTGCACGATCAGCACCTTCTCGTCGGCCAGCAGGTCGTAGGCGAACTGCTGGTCGTCGGTGATCGGGTACAGCTTCGGGTCCAGGCGCGGGAACATGTACAGCGCCGCCTTCGGCTTGACGACGCTGACGCCCGGGATGCGCGTGAGCAGGTCGTAGGCGAGGTCGCGCTGGCGGCACAGCCGACCGCCGGGGGCGACGAGGTCCTTGATGCTCTGGTAGCCGCCGAGCGCGGTCTGGATCGCGAGCTGCCCCGGCGTGTTGGCGCACAGCCGCATCGACGCCAGCATGTTCAGGCCCTCGATGTAGTCCTTCGCGTGGCGCTTGTCGCCGCTGACGCTCATCCAGCCGGCACGGTAGCCGCAGCTGCGGTAGTTCTTGCTCAGGCCGTTGAAGGTGACGAACAGCACGTCGTCGGCCAGCGACGCGATGCTGGTGTGGACGTTGCCGTCGTACAGCGTCTTGTCGTAGATCTCGTCGGCGAACACGATCAGCTCGTGCTGCCGCGCGATCTCGACGATCTCGCGCAGCAGTTCGGGCGGGTACAGCGCGCCGGTGGGGTTGTTCGGGTTGATGACGACGATGCCGCGCGTGGCCGGCGTGATCTTGCGCCGGATGTCGTCGAGGTCGGGCAGCCAGTCGGCGCCCTCGTCGCACAGGTAGTGAACCGGCCGCCCGCCCGACAGCGACACCGCCGCCGTCCACAGCGGGTAGTCGGGCGCGGGCACGAGGATCTCGTCGCCGTTGTCGAGCAGCGCGTTGAGCGCCATCACGATCAGCTCGGAGGCGCCGTTGCCGAGGTACACGTCGTCAACCGTGACGCCGTGGATGCCCTTCTCCTGCGTGTAGTGCACGACCGACTTGCGCGGCGCGAACAGGCCCTTGCTGTCGGTGTAGCCGGCGGCGTGCGGCAGGTTGCGGATCATGTCCTGCACGATCTCGTCGGGCGGCTCGAGCCCGAACACCGCCAGGTTGCCGATGTTCAGCTTGATGATCTTGTGCCCCTCCTCCTCCATCTGGCGCGCCTTGTCGAGCACGGGCCCGCGGATGTCGTAGCAGACGTCGGCGAGCTTGCTGGACTTGGGGATCGGCTTCACGGGGAGAGGCTCCGCGGCGGGGGCGGTGCCGGCGGCACCGGAAACCTAAAATTATCCCGCATGAAGTTCCAGCCCGACCGGCTCGAAGGCGTCAACGTGATCTCGCGCCACGTCGCGGGGCGGGTGTGGGTCAACGCCACCGAGTGGACGCGCAGCGTGATCGTGCCCTGGCGCGGCGAGGCGTTCGACTGGCCGGTGCACCGCCTCGAGGACCTGCGCGAGAACCACTTCGAGCAGCTGCTCGCGCTGCAGCCCGAGCTCGTCGTGTTCGGCTCCGGGGCCCGGCTGCGCTTCGTCGCCCCGGCGCTGCACCGCGCGCTGATCGAGCGGCGCATCGGCGTCGAGACGATGGACACCGCGGCCGCGTGCCGCACCTACAACGTGCTCGCCAGCGAAGGGCGCACCGTCGCCGCGGCGCTGCTGATCGAAGCGCAGGCTTGAGCGCGCGGCCGGCCCCGGCGGGTCCGCGCAGGCCGCACCTTTATAATTCCGACTGTATTCCGTCGGCATCGTGCGCAGCATGCGGCGAGCCGCCGCCGCCCCCGCTTCCACGCCCCGCATCCATGACGCCCGCCCTCAACAAGCCCCTACCGGACTTCGAAGCGCTCGCCACCAGCGGCGTCAAATTCTCGCCCCAGGCCTACGCCGGCAAGGCGATCGTGCTGTACTTCTACCCGAAGGACAACACGCCCGGCTGCACGACGGAGGCGATGCAGTTCCGCGACCGCCACAAGGAGTTCGTCAAGGCCGGTGCCGTCGTGTTCGGCGTCTCGCGCGACAACATGGCCTCGCACGAGCGCTTCAAGGCCAACCTCGAGCTGCCGTTCGAGCTCGTCGCCGACACCGAAGAGAAGCTGTGCCACATGTTCGGCGTCGTCAAGAACAAGATCATGTACGGCAAGAAGGTCAAGGGCATCGAGCGCAGCACGTTCCTGATCGGCCCCGACGGCGTGCTGCGCGCCGAGTGGCGCGGCATCAAGGTCGCCGGCCACGTCGACGAGGTGCTGGCGGCGGTCAAGTCGCTGAAGCAGCCGGCCTGACGGGCCGCTGCGCCCTCCCGGATCGACGACGGGCCTGCGGGCCCGTCGCCGTCGGCGGGCCGGCGGAGTGTCACGCCGCCGTCATGCACGCCGGCACGCGGCGTGCATAATCGGCGCCGTGAGTCGCGACCCCTCGCGCACCCCCCGCAAGCCGCCCCGCCGACGGAGCGGCTTTTTTGTTGTCCGCTGCGACCCCGCCGACGTCGATGCCCCTGCCGAAGCCGCCCGCACGTAAAGCCGCCCTCCTCTCCGCTTCCGACTACGAATCGCAGGCCGCGCCGAAGACCGGCAAGCGCAGCCTGACCCCCGCGCCGCGGCAGGAACCCGCCGCCGCCGTGCTCGACCTGTTCGACGCCACCGCCACGCCCCCCGCGGCCAAGGCGCCGGCCCGCGCCGCCGCGGCACCGGCCGTCGCGCCGCAGCCCGCGCCGCGCGCGCGCAAGCCCCGCGCCGAGGGGCCCCCGAAGCTCTTCGTGCTCGACACCAACGTGCTGATGCACGACCCGACGTGCCTGTTCCGCTTCGAGGAGCACGACGTCTACCTGCCGCTGATCACGCTCGAGGAACTCGACGGCCACAAGAAGGGCATGAGCGAGGTCGCGCGCAACGTGCGCCAGGTCAGCCGCGAACTCGACGCGCTCGCCGCCGACGGTGCGCTGGCGCCCGCCGAGGGCATCCCGCTGGCCAAGACCGGCCACCGCGAGGCCGGCGGCAAGCTGTTCTTCCAGACCACGCTGCTCGACGGCAAGCTGCCGGCCGCGCTGCCGCAGGGCAAGGCCGACAACCAGATCCTGGGCGTCGTCGCGAGCCTGCGCGAGGCGCACCCCGGGCGCGAGGTCGTGCTGGTGTCCAAGGACATCAACATGCGCGTCAAGGCGCGCGCGCTCGGCCTGGCCGCCGAGGACTACTACAACGACAAGACGCTCGAGGACGGCGACCTGCTCTACACCGGCGTGCTGCCGCTGCCGTCGGACTTCTGGGAGCGCCACGGCAAGACGATGGAGAGCTGGCAGCAGGGCGGTCAGACGTACTACCGCATCGCCGGGCCGCTGGTGCCGGTGCTGCTCGTCAACCAGTTCGTCTACCTCGAGACGCCGGGCGCGGCGCCGCTGTACGCGCGCGTGACCGAGATCACCGGCAAGACGGCGGTGCTGAAGACGCTCAAGGAATACACGCACCAGAAGAACGCCGTGTGGGGCATCACGGCGCGCAATCGCGAGCAGAACTTCGCGCTCAACCTGCTGATGGACCCCGAGGTCGACTTCATCACGCTGACCGGCACGGCCGGCACCGGCAAGACGCTGATGACGCTCGCCGCGGGCCTGGCGCAGGTGCTCGACGACCGCCGCTACAGCGAGATCCTCGTCACCCGCGTCACCGTGCCGGTGGGCGAGGACATCGGCTTCCTGCCCGGCACCGAGGAGGAGAAGATGGGCCCGTGGATGGGCGCGCTCGACGACAACCTCGAGGTGCTCGCCAAGAGCGACGGCAGCGCCGGCGAGTGGGGCCGCGCGGCGACGAACGACCTCGTGCGCAGCAAGATCAAGATCAAGAGCATGAACTTCATGCGCGGGCGCACGTTCCTCAACAAGTTCGTGCTGATCGACGAGGCGCAGAACCTGACGCCCAAGCAGATGAAGACGCTGATCACGCGCGCCGGCCCGGGCACGAAGATCGTCTGCCTGGGCAACCTGGCGCAGATCGACACCCCTTACCTCACCGAGGGTTCGTCGGGCCTGACCTACGTCGTCGACCGCTTCAAGGGCTGGCCGCACAACGGCCACGTGATGCTCGCCCGCGGCGAACGCTCGCGGCTGGCGGACTTCGCGAGCGACGTGCTGTAGCGCACCGCGGCCGCCGCCTGCGGTGGCCGCACGGCGCCGCACGCCCCCGCCTGCGGAGGCCGCCCCGACCCGGGCGCTGCTCTCGCGTCACCGCGGCGACGTTGCGGCGACCGCCGCCGCGATCGCGCGCAAGGCGGCGATCGTCTCGTGGTCGTGGTCGTCGAAGGCGGGGTCGGCGCTGGTCTTGACGATGACGACCTCGCGGACCGGATCGACGTACAGGTACTGGCCCCACACCCCGATGGCCGTGTAGTCCCCCTGCGGTTCCTCGGGGATCCACCACTGGTAGCCGTAGCCGAACGTCCAGCTGCTCGCCGGGTTGTCACCGGGCAGCAGGTGCGCCGCGGTGGGGTTGACCGAAGCCGCGACCCAGCCCGCGGGGACGATCTGCCGGCCCTCGCGGGCGCCGCCTTCGAGGTAGAGCCGGCCGAAGCGGGCGTAGTCGCGCAACGTCGCGTTGAGGCAGCAGAAGGCGAATTCGCGTCCGGCACGGTCGGTGCTCCAGAAGGCGTCGGCCTCGGCACCCATCGGGCCCCAGAGGCGGGTCTGCAGGTACTCGGCCAGCGGCACGCCGGTGGCCGCCTCGAGCACCAGCCCGAGCGCCATCGTGTCGGCGCTGACGTAGTCGTTGTAGGTGCCCGGCGCTCGCACGCTCTCGAGCCCGGCGACGATCGCCTCGATCGGCGTGCCCACCGCCATCGTGCGCACGAAGAACAGGTTGATGTCGGACAACGGGTGGTCGTAGTCCTCGTCGAACGCCACGCCCGAGGACATCGTCAGCGCGTCCTCGATCGGCACCGCGCCGTAGCCCGAGCCGGCGAGCGCCGGCACGTAGGCGCCGATCGGGTCGCGCACGCTGGCGATGCGGCCCTCGTCGATCGCGATGCCGACCAGCGCCGAGACGACCGACTTAGCCATCGACCACGAGGTGAAGGGCGAGGTCTCGTCCGCACCCAGCCGATACTCCTCGTGCGTGATGGCGCCGCGGTGCACCACCAGCAGGCCGGTCGTGACGGTGCGGTCGAGGAAGGCCGCCAGGTCACGTTCGGCACCCTCGAAGCGGTAGGTCGCCGGCAGCAGGCGGGAGTCGCGGTCGAACGCCCAGACCGCGCCCGAGCGCGCCACCGGGCGCGACGGGAAGATGCGGTCCATCGACCGGAAGTTCTCGACCCGGTGACCTTCGGCGAACAGCGTGATGCCGGCCCAGTAGGGGCTCTGGCGCAGCCACAGGACAGCGGCGAGCAGCAGCAGGGCCACGGCGCCGAAGCCCCAGGCGGCGATGCGCAGGACGCGGTGGGCGGACATCGGAACGTCTCCATCCTTGGCTGGCGGTTTGCGACGACGGGGCCGGCCGCGCCGCCCGACAGCCTCGGCCCGGTGCCGCCCCGAACGGGCGGCAGGCGACGCGCCGCCACCACCCGACCCCACGTGTGGACCTCCTCCGGTGCCTTCCGGTTCACCGCGACGCGAAGCCGCAGGCGGGCATCGCCGAGACGCGGACACCCGGGGCAGATGCGAGAGGGTCGCGCGTCGCCGCCGATGGGTGCGCGCACCGCGCCCGGCTCAGGCTCGCGCGAAACCGCGCCCGCGGCGGGTGGACCTCGCGGGCGATCTGGGCCCGCGGCGGCCCGACCCGCCCTCAGGCCGTGGCGCCGTGCGCCGTCGGCGCGGCGGGCCGGCGCGCCCACGCGTCCATCAGCTCGCGGTGGTGCGGCACCTCTTCGACGAAGCTGCGGCGCGAGCGCGCGTCGCCGATGCGCGCCGCCTGCGCCTGCAGTGCGGCCACGGCGTCGGCGAGCACGGCCTCGGCGCGCGCGTCGCCGGCCGCGCTCAATACGCGGTAGCACGTCAGCGGCAGCAGCAGCGGCTCCTCGGTGCCGTCGAAGGTGCCGCCGCCGGCCGTGTGCGCGAGCAGCGCCTCGGCGTGGCCCAGCGCCTCGTCGATCCGCCCCTGCGCCAGCGCGACGCGGGCCAGCCCCGAAACCGGGTCGAGCACCTGCTGCGGCCGCAGCTGCAGCTCCTGCAGCAGGTCACGCGATGCGGTGTAGGCCGCGCGCGCCGCCTCGTGGCGACCGAGCGCCAGCTCGGCATGGCCGGCGACCAGGCGCGCGAAGGCCTCGAGGTCGCGCTGCCCGGTGGCCGCGGCGTGCTCGAACGCCGTGTTGGCGTAGGCGAGCGCGCCGGTGTCGTCGCCCTGCAGGTGCGCGGTGGAGGCGATGTTGAGCAGCACCAGCGCCTCGGTCGCGCGCTGGCTGGTGCGGCGCGCCAGCTGCAGCGCGTCGTCGAGGTGCCGCCGCGCCTTGGCGTACTCGCCCAGGCGCGGGTAGCAAGAGCCGAGGTTGCTCAGCTGCATCGACTCGTGGTCGCGGTTGCCGGCCTCGCGGGCGAGCGCGAGCGCCTGCTCGAAGCGCGCCACCGCGTCGGCGAGGTCGCCGCACTCCATCGCGATCAGGCCGACCGTGTTGCCGAGCAGGCTCTGGGCGTACAGGTCGCCGCCCTGCGTCGCGCGGTCCAGCGCCTCCTCGGCGACCCGCCGCGCGTCCCCATAGCGGCCCTGCACGATCAGCGCGTCGGCGAGGACGTTGAGCGCCTTGACGAGCACGCCGGCGTCGCCGGCCGCGCGGGCGCGCTTCACCGCCTCGACGGCCAGGCGTTCGGCGGTGACGCTCTCGCCACCCTGGCGCGCGGCCGTCGAGCGCCGCATCGCCACCAGCGCACGCCGCGCGTCGTCGTCGAGCGCCTCGGCGAGCGCGGCCAGCGCGTCGAGGTCGGCGCGGTGGGCCTCGCGGTCGGCCTGCTGGGCGCGGTGGCGCTCGCGCAGCACGAGCAGCCGCCAGCGCGCGTCGGGATCGTCGTCGCCGGCCAGCGCCAGGCCGCGCTCGACGAACTGCAGCATCTCGGCGTTGGCGTAGCGCGCGGCGGCGGCCTCGGCCGCGCGCACGCAGTAGGCGCGCGCGTTGGCCGCGTCGCCGGCGCGCTCGTAGTGCTCGGCCACCAGCCCCAGGACCTCGGTCGCGCGGTCGGCGCTGAACTGCGCGAGCCACGCCGCCACGCGCGCGTGCCACTCGCGGCGCTGGCGGCGCAGCACGCTCTCGTACGTCACCTGGTGCAGCAGCTGGTGCTTGAAGGCGAACTCGCGCAGGCCCTCGAAGGCGGCGTGCTCGCGCGCCAGCAGCAGGCCGCGCGGCACCAGGGGCGGCAGCGCCTGCAGGGCGTCGGGGTCGAGCGCCGCCACCGCCTGGTCCCAGCACACCATGCCGACGACGGCCGCCTGCTGCAGCGTCAGGCGCTCGCGCGCGGGCAGGCTGTCCAGCCGCGACTGCAGCACGCCGGCCAGCGTCGGCGGCACGTGCACCGACACCAGCTTGGCGGGCACGACCTGCCAGCGCTCGCCGGCCGTGTCGATCGCGCCCTCGTCGATCAGCATGCGCAGCAGCTCCTCCATGTAGAACGGGTTGCCTTCGGCGCCGCCGATCAGCAGCTCGCGCAACGCCGCCGGCACCGGCTCGACGCGCTGCAGCAGCACGCCGGCGAGTTCGCGGCTGGCGCGGGGGTCCAGCGGCGCGAGTTCGATGCGCTCGAACGTCGACTCGAGCAGCTGCAGGTCCGGCCGGCGCTCGAACAGCGTCGCGCGGGTGGCCAGCACCATCAGCGTCGGCACGTCGCGGTTGACCTGCGACAGGTAGTTGGCGAAGTCGAGCGAACCGTCGTCGGCCCAGTGCACGTCGTCGAGCAGCATGACGACCGGCGCCTGCAGGCGCTCGGCCGACTGCCGCAGCAGCTGCGCCGCGGCGTGGAAGCCGCGGTTGCGCAGCTGGCGCGCGTCGTCGCCGAGCCCGCGCACGTGGGGGCTGGCCGAGAAGTCGAAGCCGATCAGGTGGCCGAGCAGATGGGCCTGCGCCTGGCCGTCGTCGGCGATCAGCGGCTGCAGCTGCGTCACGAGTTTGCCCTTGGCGGTCTCGGCATCGTCGTCGTCGGCGATCTGCAGCCGCTGCGCCAGCACGTCGCGCAGCAGCCCGAACGGCCGCGCCTGCGTCTGCGGCTCGGCGCGCCCCTGGTACAGCAGCACGTCTTGCGGCTGCGCGAGCACCCAGTGCTCGAACTCCTGCAGCAGCCGGCTCTTGCCGAGCCCCGCGTCGGCGACGACGGTGACGGCGACGAAGCGCCGCCCGTCGCGCATCTGCGCGAACAGCTGCTGCAGCCGCTCCGCCTCCGACTCGCGCGCGACGAGGCGGGTGTGGACGCCCTCGACGCCGCGCGTGGCGGTGCGCAGCGCACGCGGCAGCACGCCCTGGACGAGGTAGGTCGCCAGCGGCGCCTCGCCGCCCTTGACGGCAAGCGGCGGCTGGGCGGCGACGCGGAACAGGCCGCGCACGTGGCGGTACGTGTCGTGGTGGATCCGCAGCGTGCCGGGCGGGGCGGTCTGCTCCATCCGCGCGGCCATGTTGACGGTGCTGCCGCGGATCGTGCCTTCGGCGTCGACGCCGCCACCGAGCAGCACCGGGCCGGTGTCGATGCCCACGCGCACGTCGAAGCCCTCGATGCCGTGCTCGGCCGCGACGCCCGCGGCCACGGCCTTCGCCTCGGCGAGGATCGCCAGCCCGGCGCGTACCGCCTGCTCGGCGTCGTCCTCGCGCGCCTCGTCGGCGCCGAACGCGGCGAGCAGCCCGTCGCCGGTGTACTGCATCACGCGCCCGCGGTGCGCCTGCACGACGGCGGTGAAGCGCGCCAGCGCGCCGTCCATTACCGCCTGCACGTCCTCCGGCTCGAGGCGGCGGCTCATCGCCGTCGAGCCGACGGTGTCGACGAACATCACCGACACCTGCTTCAGGTGCTGCTGCGCCGCCGCCTGCTGCGCGAGCAGCGCCTCCAGCCGCGCGCGCAGCGGCGCCGCCGCGAGCTCGACGACGGCGTCGCCGAGCACGCCGCGCTGCGCTTCGAGGGCCGCGAGGCCGGCTTCGATCTGCTGCTGTTCCGTCATCGACGAGGCGGCGGGCCGGAGCCCGACCTCGCCGCGACCGCGCGTGCGACCCCCTCGAACGCGGGGGGCCATCGCGCAGCGGCCACGGAATGTTAGCCGTCGCGCCCGCATTGGAGTACAAGGTCAGCCATCGGCCCACCGCGCCCCTGCCCGCGCCGGCCGCCCCTTCGAGGACCTCACCGTGAGACCGACCCTGCACCCCCTCCTTGCCACCGCCATCCTGGCGCTGGCCGCCAGCGGGGCGCAGGCCGTCCGGCAGACGGTCTACACGAGCGCGAAGTTCGTCGTCACCGATCCGGTGGCCGGCACCGTCGAGCTCGACGGCTTCGGCCGCGTCATCACGGCCGCCGCGTCGAGTGCCTCGTCGCGGCGCGTCGCCAGCTTCTCGACCCTGGCCACCGCCCGCGAGCCGTTCTTCGACACCTGGAACATCGACGTCGGCGGCATCGCCCCCGGGCTCTACGCGTTCTCGGCGTTCGCGATCGACGCCACCGGCAGCCTGCAGTTCGACAGCGTCACGTTCAACTCGATCGACGACGCCGGCAAGCGCCGTACGATCCTGTTCGACCTGAACGCGACGCGCACGCAGGCGGTCGGCTCGGGCCAGTTCACGGTGCGCGCGAGCTGCCCGATCGAGAGTTGCGTGTGGATCGACATCGCCGGCACGCAGCTCGACGGCGCGGTCGGCGAAGGGTACGGCGGCACGACGACCGCGGCACTCGTGCCCGAACCGGCGAGCGTGGCGCTGATGCTGGCCGGGCTCGTCGCGCTCGGCGCCTGGGTGCGGCGGCGTCCGGCGACCTGACCCGCCTGCCAGCCGGCGCGAGGCCTGCCGCCACCTCCGCCACCGCGCGGCGACCCGGCCTGCGCAGGCGTGCGGACCGAGGGTGGGCATACTCGCGCGGCGCGCTGCGCGCCCCACCGCACCGGATCGGCCCTGCCATGACGACGAGCACCACGATCGGCTACGCACTCGGCTTCATCGGCGCCGGGCTGATGCTCGCGAGCTACCTGATGAAGAGCATGATGCCGCTGCGCATCGTCGCGCTGGCAGCCAACGTCGTGCTCGTCGCCTACGCGGTGATCACGCAGGCGTGGCCGACGATGGCGCTGTACGCGGCGATGATCCCGATCAACGTCAAGAAGGTGCGCGAGATCCGCGAGCTCGTGCGCGCCGTCGAGTCGGCGAAGGCCGATACGCCGCTGGCCGAGTGGCTGCTGCCGCACATGACGCGGCGCGAAGTCCAGGCCGGGCAGACGCTGTGGCGGCTCGGCGAACTCGCCACCGAGATGGTCTACGTCGAGCGCGGCCAGCTGCGCCTCGTCGAGCACGACGAGGCGCTCGGCCCCGGGTCGCTGGTCGGCGAGATCGGCCTGCTGTCGCCCGACCACCGGCGCACCGGCACGATCCGCTGCGACACCGACTGCACGCTGTACACGCTGTCGGCCGACGGCATGGCGCAGCTGTACTACCTGAACCCCAAGCTCGGCTTCCACGTGATGCGGCTCGTCGTCGCGCGGCTGCAGCACGACACGGCACTGGCCGCCCGCCGCGCCGACGCGGTGCCGGGCGCAACGCCGGCGGCCTGAACCAGCGCCGCGCCGCGGCGGCGCGCGGGCTGCGGCACGCGGCGTCGCCGCTTCGCGACCGCCCGCGCGAACGCGGCCCTACGCCGACGCCGCGACGAGGTCCTTGATCTGCTGCAGCGCCGTCGGATCCTCGATCGTCGTCAGATCGCCGGGGTCGCGGCGCTCGCACACGGCCTGGATCGCGCGGCGCAGCAGCTTGCCCGAGCGCGTCTTCGGCAGCACGGTGACGAAGCGCACGCGCGCCGGCCGCGCGACGGCGCCGAGCTGCTCGTCGACGGTCTTCATGATCTCGCCCTCGAGCTTCAGCGCGTCGGCCGGCGTCGCCGCCTTCGACGGATCCTTCAGCACCGCGAACGCCATCGCGACCTGGCCCTTGAGCTGGTCCGCGACGCCCACCACCGCCACCTCGGCCACCGCCGGGTGGCTCGAGATGCTCTCCTCGATCTCGCGCGTGCCGAGCCGGTGGCCGGCGACGTTGATCACGTCGTCGGTGCGGCCGAGGATGAAGAAGTAGCCGTCCTCGTCGCGGATGCCCCAGTCGAACGTGCTGTAGACGAGCCGGCCCGGGATGCTCTTCCAGTACGTGTTGACGAAGCGCGCGTCGTCGCGCCAGACGGTCTGCATGCAGCCCGGCGGCAGCGGGCCCTCGATCGCGACGACGCCCTTCTGGTTCGCGCCCGTCAGTTCCTGCCCGGTGTTCTCGTCGATCAGCTTGACGTCGTAGCCGTACACCGGCTTGCCCGGCGAGCCGAACTTGCTCGGCGCCGGCTCGACGCCGTTGCAGATCGTCAGGATCGGCCAGCCGGTCTCGGTCTGCCAGTAGTTGTCGACGATCGGCCGTCCGATCGCCTCGGCGATCCACTTCGCCGTGGGCTCGTCGAGCGGCTCGCCGGCGAGGAACAGCGCCTTCAGGCTCGACAGGTCGTACTTCTGCAGGTACGCCGGGTCCTGCTTCTTCAGCACGCGCACCGCGGTGGGCGCGCTGAACATCGACGTCACCCTGTACTTCTCGACCAGACTCCACCAGACGCCGGCGTCGGGGCGGATCGGCAGGCCCTCGTAGAGGATCGTCGCCATGCCGGCGATCAGCGGCCCGTAGACGATGTAGCTGTGGCCGACGACCCAGCCGATGTCGCTGGTGGAGAAGTACGTCTCGCCCGGCGCGCCGAGGAAGATGTGCTTCATGCTCGACGCCAGCGCCACCGCGTAGCCGCCGGTGTCGCGCTGCACGCCCTTGGGCTTGCCGGTGGTGCCGCTCGTGTAGAGCGTGTAGCTCGGGTGCGTCGACTCGACCCAGGTGCACGGCACCTGCGCATTCAGGTGCTTGTCGCGCAGCGGCGCGTAGTCGACGTCGCGCCCGGCCACGCGTTCCATCGCGCTCAGCCCGCGGTCGACGAGCAGCACCTTGGCCGGCTTGTGGTTCGCCAGCCGGATCGCCTCGTCGAGCAGCGGCTTGTAGGCCACGACCTTGCCGCCGCGGCTGCCGGCGTCGGCGCTGACGATCACGGTCGGCTCGGCGTCGTCGATGCGGCTGGCGAGGCTCACGCTCGCGAAGCCGCCGAACACGACCGAGTGCAGCGCGCCGATGCGCGTGCACGCGAGCATCGCGAACACCGCCTCGGGGATCATCGGCATGTAGATCAGCACGCGGTCGCCGGCCTTGACGCCGAGCTCGAGCAGCATCGCCGCGGTGCGCTGCACCTCGGCGTGCAGTTCGGCGAAGGTGTAGACGACTTCCTTGTCGACCTCGGTCGAGACCCAGATCAGCGCGTTCTGCGCGCCGCGCGCGGCCACGTGCCGATCCACCGCGTTGTGGCACAGGTTGGTCTGGCCGCCGACGAACCACTTCGCGAACGGCGGGTTCGAGTAGTCGCAGACCTGCGTGAACGGGCGGTGCCAGTCGACCAGCTTCGCCTGCTCGGTCCAGAAGGCGTCGCGGTCGGTGATCGAGCGGCGGTGGAAGTCGGCGTAGTTCATGCGCTGTCTCCTGGGGTGTCGTGTGCCGGTGCGTCGGGCCGTTGGCCGGCGAGCATGGTCGAACGCGCTTGCGGACGGCTGACACGGCGCGCGCCCGGGCATCATCGGGCACGATGGACTTGCCCGACAGCCCCTGCACCCGCTGCGGCGCCTGCTGCGCGAGTCTTCGCGTCGACTTCGCGCGCGCCGAGCTCGCGAGCGAGGGCGGCGGCGTGCCCGACGGCCTCGCCGTCGACCTCGGGGCCGCCACGTGCCGCCTGCGCGGCACCGACCACCGCAGCCCGCGCTGCGCCGCCCTCGTCGGCCGCATCGGCGAGCGCGTGCGCTGCGCGATCCACGAGTGGCGCCCCTCGCCGTGCCGCGAGTTCGGCCCGCGCGCGCCGCTGGGCATCGGCGACGAGGCGTGCTACCGCGCGCGCCGGCGCCACGGGCTGCCGCCGCTCGGCGCGTGACGGTCGGACATCGCCCCGGCGGGCCCGGTGGCGGGTTATCCTCGCCCGGACGCCCGCGTTGACCTGAAGCAAGCCGCCGCGACCGTCACCGACTACGATGGTCGGCACATCCGGAGACCCTCTGCCATGCCCTCGCTGCGTGAGACCCTGGCCGCCATGCGGGCCGAAGAGCCCGCCCCCGCCGACGACCTGAGCGAGCCCGACCGCGACGCGCTGGTGCAGCATCCGGACGGCTGGTACTGGCTGGCCCCCGACGGCCGCAACCAGTTCGGGCCGTTCGCCACCGCCGAGGAGGCGCTGGCCGACATGACGGCGGCCGCCGACGACGACGGCGTCGAACCCGGCGAGACGCTGCAGGAAGCCGAGGAAGAGCTCGGCCTGGCGGACTGGGTCGATCCCGACACCGGCTCGCTCGCCGAAGGCACGCACACGCGCATCGAGGACCACTGACGCCGGCGGCGCCGGCGTCAGGCCAGACCGCGGCGCTCGGCCCACCGCCACGCGGTGGCGATCGCGATGCGGATCGCCTGCCCTTCGTCGTGCCCGCGCTCGAGCAGCGCGTTGGCGATCTCGACCGCCTTCGCCAGCACGGGCGGCGGCAGGTGGATCATCGCCGCGGGCGGCCGCTCGACGGTCCAGGGCATCGGCGGCGGCCGTTCAGGCCATCGCGACCCGCACCGGGATGCGGCGGCGGCCGAACGTGCCTTCGAAGCGGCCGTAGCGCCCGGCTAGCGCGGTCGCGCAGTGCACGCAGCGCCCGGCGTCGTCGAGGTCGTAGCGCAGGATGCGGTGCCAGTCGCGCTCGATCACCGGCGCGCCGCAGCCGGGGCACGACGTCGTGCCGCCTTCGGCGTCGTGCACGTTGCCGGTGTAGACGTAGCGCAGCCCGGCGTCGAGCGCGATGCGCCGCGCGCGCGTCAGCGTCGCGGCCGGCGTGCGCTGCACGTCGGTCATCGTGTAGTCGGGGTGGAACGCGGTGAAGTGCAGCGGCACGTCGCGGCCCAGGTGGTCGGCGATCCAGCGCGTCATCGCGGCGAGCTCGGAGTCGCTGTCGTTGTGGCCGGGAATCAGCAGCGTCGTGATCTCGAGCCAGCAGTCGGTCTCGTGCACGATGTGCTGCAGCGTGTCGAGCACCGGCGCGAGGTGCGCGCCGGTCTGGCGGAAGTAGAACTCGTCGGTGAAGCCCTTCAGGTCGACGTTGGCGGCATCCATCTTGTCGAAGAAGGCGCGCCGCGGCTGCGCGTGGATGTAGCCCGCGGTGACGGCCACCGTCTTCACGCCGAGCGCGTGGCAGGCGTCGGCGGTGTCCATCGCGTACTCGGCGAAGATCACCGGGTCGTTGTACGTGAAGGCCACGCTCGCGCAGCCGGACTGCCTGGCCACCTGCGCGATGCGCTCGGGGCTCGCCTGGTCCATCAGGCGGTCCATCTCGCGGCTCTTGGAGATGTCCCAGTTCTGGCAGAACTTGCACGCCAGGTTGCAGCCGGCGGTGCCGAAGCTGAACACGCTCGAGCCGGGAAGGAACTGGTTCAGCGGCTTCTTCTCGATCGGGTCGATGCAGAAGCCCGAGCTGCGCCCGTAGGTGGCGAGCACCATGCGGTCGCCCTCGCGCCCGCGGACGAAGCACAGCCCGCGCTGGCCCTCGTGCAGCCTGCAGTCGCGCGGGCACAGGTCGCACTGGATGCGCCCGTCGTCGAGCTGGTGCCACCACTGCGCGGGGTGGGCGATGTCGAAGAATTCGTCTCTGGCATTCATGCGGGCGTCGTCTCCCGGATCTCCTTGAACTTGCGCACCTCGTAGCGGTGCAGCCGCAGGTCGGCGGCCCAGAAGTCGGCCGCGAGCCCGGCCTTGCGCTTGAGCGCGCGCAGGAAGTCGTCGGGCCGGCCGAGCTGCTCCCAGACCTGCGGCAGGAACGTCGCGCGCCGGCCGCGCCACTCGAGGATCACGCCGTCGACGTGCGGGCGCAGGCGCCGGTGCGCCTCGGGCTCGTCGCGTGCGGCGAGCGGCTGCGCGGCGCCGATCAGCGAGACCTCGATCTCGAGCGCCTCGAACTCGTGCGCCGCCACCGGCCCGAAGCGCGGGTCGCGGAACGCTGCCGCGAGCGCGTTGGCGCGCACGTCGTGCTCCAGCGGCCGGTACGGCTCGAGCGAACCGATGCAGCCGCGCAGCTCGCCGGCGCGGTGCAGCGTCACGAACGTGGCGCCGGGCCGCGCGAGCGCGGCGTGGTGCGGCTCGGCCGCGGTGGCCAGGCCGAGCGTGTCGGCGATCGCGTTGCGCGCGCGCCGCGTCAGCGCGATGCCGAGCGTGGCGTCGTCGGCCTCGCGCCCGTCGCCGGCTTCTTCGGCTTCGTCGGTCCCGTCGCGCACGTCGTCGGCGCGCGGCTCGAACGCGACGGCTGCGTAGCCGACGACGCGCGAGCGGTCGCCCGCCGTGTCGCCGGAGTTGCGCAGGTCGAGCAGCCGCGGCGCGAGGCCATGCGCCTTTGCCACGAGCAGCGCGCCGGCCAGCGGCGTCGCGCCGCAGGCTTCGTCGTGGGTCAGGTCGGCGTCGAGCGCGAGGATGCGCTGCGCCGTCGCCGCGTCGACGGCGCGGGCGCGCGCGTACGGCAGGTAGTGCGAGAGGTCGGAGCTGATCACGATCAGCGTCTCGTCGCCGCCCCACAGCCGCTCGAGCACCTGCGCGACCGCCGCGGGTGCGACGTGGCCGACCGCCAGCGGCACCAGCGTGAAGTCGCCGAGCACGGTCTGCAGGAACGGCAGCTGCACCTCGAGCGCGTGCTCGGCGGCGTGCGCAGCGTCGTGCGGCACGACCTGCGGCAGGTCGGCCAGTGACCCGATCGCCGCGCGGTCGACGGGCACGGTGCCGAGCGGCGTCGCGAACGCGTCGACGGTCGGTGCCGCGATGCCGCGCACCGCGACGCGGTGCGTCGGCCCGAGCAGGACGACGCGGCGGATGCGCTCGCGCCACGGCGCGAGCAGCGTGTAGGCCTGGGCGGCGATCGGCCCCGAATAGACGTAGCCGGCGTGCGGCGCGAGCACGATCTTCGGCGCGCGCGGGCCCGGGCGGGCCGTCGCGGCGCCGAGATGGCGCGCCACTTCGGCGCGCAGCGCGCGCGCGTCGTCGGGATAGAACAGCCCCGCCACCGCGGCGGGACGGGTCGCCTGGGGCATGGCTCGCAGCTCCTGCAATCGTCGTGCCCATGCACATGGGCCCGCCGGCCCGCAATGCAAGGGCGTTTGCGAGGCAGTGGACGCCGCGCCTTGCCCGATGTCAAGCCGTGGTGGCGCCCAGCACGCGCTGCAGCCAGCGGTTCAGGTCGGCCACCTCGTCCTCGCACACCGAGTGGCCGATCGGGTACTCGTGCCACTCGACGTCGTGGCCGAGCGC
>CALIDR010000327.1 GCA_938022295.1 uncultured Burkholderiaceae bacterium | reverse complement strand
GGCGCGCCGCCGCCCGACGACGCCGGGCCGGCCGGCGGCGAGGACTGGCCGCTCGGCCGCGCGCTGGCGCAGCTCGGCGGCGCCTACGTGCTGGCGGAGAACGCCCATGGTCTCGTGGTCGTCGACATGCACGCGGCGCACGAGCGGGTCGTCTACGAGCGGCTGAAGGCCGCCGCAGCGGCCGGCGGGCCGGACGCGGCGCTGGCCGCCCAGCCGCTGCTGATCCCGGTCACGTTCGCCGCCACTGCCGCCGAAGTGGCCACGGCCGAGGCCGAGCGCGCGACGCTCGAGGCGCTGGGGCTGGACGTCGCGCCGCTCGGCCCGGCGACGCTGGCCGTGCGCAGCCGCCCGGCGGCGCTGCCCGACGCCGACGTCGCCGAGCTCACGCGCTCGGTGCTCGCCGACCTCGCGCAAGTGGGCGCGAGCCGCGTCGTGCAGCGTGCGCGCGACGACCTGCTCGCGACGATGGCCTGCCACGGCGCGGTGCGCGCGAACCGGCGGCTGACGCTCGACGAGATGAACGCGCTGCTGCGCGCGATGGAAGCCACCGAACGCGCCGACCAGTGCAACCACGGGCGGCCGACGTGGCGCCAGCTGTCGCTGAAGGAGCTCGATGCATTGTTCCTGCGCGGCCGCTGAGGCGGCTGTCGCCGCGCGGCGGGCCGGTGCGTGCGCCACGACGTGCGACCTGCCGGTGTGGCCCTGAAGCGGCTCGTGCGCCTCCTGCTGGCCGCGCTGCTGCTCGCGCCGGCGCTCGGCCCCGGCCTCGTCTCGGCGGCCGAGACGCTGCGCTGGCTCGAAGACGGCCGCCCCGGCGCGCTGGCGCAGCAGGCGGTCGACCTGCTCGCCGCGGCGGCGTCGCACGGGCTCGAGCCGCGCGACTACGACGCCGCGGCGCTGCAGCAGGCCCTGGCCCGTGCGCGGCAGGACCCGCCGCCGGACGCGGCCGCGGCCGCGCGGCTGGACCGGGCGCTGACGGCGGCGATGCTGCGCTACCTCGGCGACCTGCACGAGGGGCGCGTCGACCCGCGCCGCATCGACCACGACTTCAAAGCCCGGCCGCGCGAGGCGTTCGACGCCGTGCGCGTGCTCGACGACGCGCTGCGCGAGCGCCGGCTGGACACGGCGGTGCAGCGCGCCGCGCCGCCGCTGCCGCTGTACGGCCAGCTGCGCGAGGTGCTGGCCCACTACCGGACGCTGGCCGACCATCCCGCCTGGCGCCGCCCGCTGCCGGCGCTGCCGAGGCCGGCCCGCGGCGCGGCCAAGCTCGAACCGGGGCAGGCCTGGGACGGCTTGGCGCTGCTCGCCGAGCGGCTGGTCGCGCTCGGCGACCTGCCGCCGCTGCCGGCCGTGCCCGAGCGCTACGAGGGCGCGCTGGTGCAGGCCGTCGAGGCGTTCCAGCAGCGCCACGGCCTGGCCGTCGACGGCGTGATCGGCGCGGCCACGCTGGCGCAGCTGCAGGTGCCGCCGGCCGCGCGCGGGCGCCAGCTCGAGCTGATGCTCGAACGCCTGCGCTGGACGCCGCTGCTCGCGGGCCCGCGGATGATCGTCATCAACATTCCCGAGTTCGTGCTGCGCGCCTACGAGGTCCAGGACGGGCGCATCGAGGTGCAGCGCGAGATGAAGGTCATCGTCGGCAAGGCCTATGGCACGCGCACGCCGCTGTTCGACGAGGACATGCGCTTCATCGAGTTCAGCCCATACTGGAACGTGCCGCCGTCGATCGCGCGCGCAGAGACGGTGCCCAAGCTGCGGCGCGATCCGTCGTACTTCGATCGCGAAGGCTTCGAGTTCGTCGACCGCAACGGCCGCGTGTCGACCGTGCTGACGCCGCAGGCGCTCGACGCGGTGCTCGCCGGCCAGCTGCGCATCCGCCAGCGCCCGGGCGAGCGCAACGCGCTGGGCGACATCAAGTTCGTGTTCCCGAACCACGCCAACATCTACCTGCACCACACGCCCTCGGTGCAGCTGTTCGAGCGCCAGCGGCGCGACTTCAGCCACGGCTGCATCCGCGTCGAGCAGCCGGTGGCGCTGGCCACCTTCGTGCTGAAGCCGATGCCCGAGTGGACCGAGGAGCGCATCCGCCAGGCGATGGCGGCCGGCCGCTCGAGCACGCTGCGCCTCGCGCAGCCGGTGCCGGTGGTGATCGCCTACGGCACGGCGCTCGTCAAGGGCGGCCGGCCGCACTTCTTCGACGACATCTACGGCCTCGACCGCGTGCTCGAGGCCGCGCTGCGCCGGCGAGCGCCTCGCCCGCCGATCGTCGAGGCGGCCGACCGGCGCTAGGCGGCCGCCGCCGCGCGACCGGGATCGGGGACAATCACCCGCTCCACGACCAGACCGACGTTGGGCGTCCACCGCATGCATCTGTCGCGCCGCACCCTGCTTGCCCGCACCGCCGCCGGTGCGCTCGCGACCGCCGCCTGGGCGCGCGCGCACGCCGCGCCGGCCGACGGCACGCGGCTGGCGCTGCTGAACCTGCACACCGGCGAGAAGATCGACGTCGTCTGGGTCGACGGCCGGCGGCGGCTGGCCGACGCCAAAGCCGAGATCGACCGCCTGCTGCGCGACCACCGCAGCGGCGACGTCCACCCCATCGACGAGGGCCTGATCGACCAGCTCGCGGCGCTGCAGGCGCTGCTCGGCACGGCGCGCCCGTACCACGTCATCTCGGGGTACCGGTCGCCGGCCACCAACGCGCGGCTCGCCGACGCCAGCGGCGGGGTCGCGCGCCACAGCCTGCACATGGAAGGCCGCGCGATCGACATCCGCGTGCCCGGCGTCGACCTGCGCGACGTCCACCGCGCCGCGCTCGCGATGGGTGCCGGCGGCGTGGGCTTCTACGCCCGCTCGCAGTTCGTGCACCTGGACACCGGCCGCGTGCGGCGCTGGTAGCGCGATCCCGCGCCCGGCGCGGGCGGCGCGGCGGCAGCCGTGCGACGATCCCGCCGTCCCGCGATTCCAGCCGTTGCCGATGCCCCGCCGCCGCCCGTCGCCCGCTGCGTGGTGGACCCCCTGGGTCGAGATCGGCCTCGGCGCGCCGGAGGTGATCGCGCGCCGCCTCGACCTGATGGCGCGCCGGCCGCTCGCGCCGCAGACCTGGGCCGAGTCGCAGCGCATGGTGCTCGAGAAGATGGCTGCCGCCGGCGCGGCCTGGTGGGCGCTGTGGCGCGGCGCGGCGTCGATGCCCTGGCCGACGTGGACCACGCACGGCCCCCGGCCGCCGCGCGACGCGGCCCGCCGGGCCGCCAGCGTCGCGAGCCGGGTCGCGAAGCCCGCCAGCCGGCGCGTGCGCGCCAACGTCGCGCGCCTGCGCCGCAAGGCATGACGGTGCGCCCCGGCCCGCGTGCGCGGCGGTGGACGTGGCGCGCCGCCGTCGGCGGCGTGGTCGCGTTCGCGCTGCTGGCCGGCTGCACGACGCTCGACCACAAGCAGCGCGAGTGGGTGTTCCAGCCGAGCAAGCAGACCTGGTGGGGCGGCGCGACCGCCGCCGAAGGGATGGACGACGTCTGGATCGAGTTCCATTCGCGCGAGGCCAACGTGCCGGTGCGCCTGCACGGCCTGTGGCTGCCGCAGTCGGACGCCGACGCGCCCGTATTGCTGTACCTGCACGGCGCGCGCTGGGACGTGAGGAGCAGCGCCGGTCGCATGCGCCGGCTGCACGAGCTCGGTTTCTCGGTGCTCGGCATCGACTACCGCGGCTTCGGGCAGAGCACCGACACGCTGCCGTCAGAGGCGATGGCGTACGAGGACGCGCGCGCGGCGTGGGGCTGGCTCGCCGCGCACCATCCGCGGGCGCGCCGCTACGTGTTCGGCCACTCGCTCGGCGGCGCGATCGCGGTGCACCTGGCCAGCGAGGTCGACGACGCCGCCGGGCTGATCGTC
>CALIDR010000326.1 GCA_938022295.1 uncultured Burkholderiaceae bacterium | reverse complement strand
GCCGGCCACCCCGGCTCGCTCGACACGTTCGCGTGGCCGGTCACGCGCGCACAGGCGCTGCAGGCCCTCGACGCGTTCGTCGACGAGCGGCTCGAATCGTTCGGCCGCTTCCAGGACGCGATGTGGCCCGCTCAGCCGTGGCTGCACCACTCGCACCTGTCGGCTTCGCTGAACCTGAAGCTGCTGCACCCGCGCGAGGTGATCGGGCGTGCCGAAGCCGCGTACCGGGCCGGGCGCGTGCCGCTGGCCAGCGCCGAAGGCTTCATCCGCCAGATCCTCGGCTGGCGCGAGTACGTGCGCGGCATCTACTGGACGCAGATGCCCGGCTACCTCGACCGCAACGCGCTCGACGCGCGCCAACCGCTGCCGGCGTTCTACTGGAGCGGCGACGTGCCGATGGCGTGCCTGGCCGATGCGGTCGGCACCACGCTCGCGCACGGCTACGCGCACCACATCCAGCGCCTGATGGTGACCGGCCTGTACGCGCTGCTGCTCGGCGTCGCGCCGCGCGAGGTGCACGGCTGGTACCTCGCGGTCTACGTCGACGCCGTCGAGTGGGTCGAGCTGCCGAACACGCTCGGCATGAGCCAGTACGGCGACGGCGGCCTGATGGCGAGCAAGCCCTACGCCGCCACCGGCAAGTACATCGACCGCATGAGCCCGTACTGCCGGGGCTGCCGCTTCGACCCGACCCAGGCCACCGGCGAGCGCGCCTGCCCGTTCACGACGCTGTACTGGGACTTCCTCACCCGCCACGAAGCACGCTTCGCGAAGCATCCGCGGATGGCGCTGCAGGTGAAGAACCTCGCCCGCCACGCTCCCGCCGACCGCGCCGCGATCGCCGAGCGCGCGCAGCGCATCCGCGACCGCGGCGGCGTGCCCTGACGCGATGACCGGCGACGACTTCCCGCCCACCCTCGAAGCCGCCCGCGCGCGGCTGGCCGCCGTGCGGCCCGACGCCTACGCGCGCACGCGCAACCGGCTCGACGGCGCCGTCACCCGGCTGTCGCCGTACCTGACGCACGGCTTCCTGACGCTGCCCGAGGTCGCCGCCGCGGTCGCCGCGCGCCAGCGGCTCGACGTGCAGCACAAGTTCGTCTACGAGCTCGGCTGGCGTGCCTACTTCCGCCACGTCTGGCAGCACCTCGGCGACGGCATCCTCGAGTCGCTGCACGCGGGCCCGCTGCCCGAGGCGGCGTACGCGCGCGAGCTGCCGGCCGACGTGCGCGCCGGCCGCACCGGCGTGCCGGCCGTCGACGCGGCGGTGCGCGCGCTGTACGCCACCGGCTGGCTGCACAACCACGCCCGGATGTGGCTCGCGTCGTACGTCGTGCACCTGCGCAAGGTGCACTGGCGCGCCGGCGCCGACTGGCTCTACGCCCACCTGCTCGACGGCGACCTGGCGAGCAACCACCTGAGCTGGCAGTGGGTGGCCGGCACCGGCAGCCACAGGCCGTACCTCTTCAACGCCGACAACGTCTCGCGCTACGCGCCGCCGGCGTGGCACAGCGCCGGCAGCGTGATCGACACCGGCTACGACGCGCTGGACCGCCTCGCGCGCGACCCTGCGCCGGTGGCGGCCGCGCCGCGCGGCGACGGCGTCGCCGAGCCGGATCTCTGGGTCGCGCCTCCGCCCGGGCTGGAGCTGTGCAGCGGCCCCAGCCGCGCCAGCGTCGCCGGGCGCGACGTCTGGCTCTTCCACCCCTGGTCGCTGCGGCCCGCGCCGGCGGATCTGCCGGCCGACGCGGTGCGCGTCGCGGTGTGCGAGATCGGCTTCCACCGCCGCTGGCCATGGACCGAACGCCGCTGGCGTTTCGTCGCCACCCGCATGGCCGCGCTCGCCGACCACCTGTGGTGGGCCGACGCCGCAGACCTGCGCGCGACGCTGGCCACCGCGCGCTCGGTGCGCGGCGTGGCCAATCCGCACTTCGCCGGCCTCGACGGCGTCGTGCAGTGGGACGCCGATCCGGCGCTGTTCGCCGACCCGCCGCAGCGCTGCGCGTCGTTCTCGCAGTACTGGAGCCGGGTCAGCCGCGGCGTCGAGACGCTGGACGACCTGCTGGCAGCGTGACCGCCGCGAGTCGATTTCCCGAGTCGCGACGATACCTATCGGTTCAGTCGCAGACCATGCGGTTGCACCGCTGGCAAGATCGGGACTGTGAGCCGTGACGATGCCCGCCCCGACGCCCCGCTGACGGTCTACTACGACGGTGCCTGCCCGCTGTGCCGGCGCGAGATCGGGCTGTACCGCGGCCTGCCGAGCGACGGGGCGCTGTGCTTCGTCGACGTCGCCGACCCGGCGCAGCCGCTGCCTGCCGCGCGTGAGCAATTGCTCGAGCGTTTCCACGTCGCCCACCCCGACGGCCGGCTCGACAGCGGCGCGCGCGCGTTCCTCGCGCTGTGGGCGGCCCTGCCCGGCTGGCGCTGGCTCGCGCGGCTGGGTGCGCTGCCCGGCGTCACGCCGCTGCTGGAGGCGGCGTACCGCGTCTTCCTGCGCGTGCGGCCCGCCATGCAGCGCCTGGCGAGGGCGGTCGAGCGCGGCGCCGACGGAGCCGCCGCCGGCGCCCTGCCGCGTGACGTCGTGCGCGACCTGCGCAGCGACCACGCCGGCGAGACCGGCGCGGTGCAGATCTACCGCGGCGTGCTCGCCGTCGCGCGCGACCCGGCGTTGCGCGCGTTCGCGCAGCGCCACCTGGCCACCGAGCGCCGCCACCTCGAGGTCGTGTCGCAGTGGCTGCCGCCGGCGCAGCGCAGCCGCGCCCTCGTCGCGTGGCGCGGCGCGGGCTGGCTGACCGGGGCGCTGCCGGCGCTCGCCGGACCGCGCGCGGTCTACGCGACGGTTGCCGCCGTCGAGACGTTCGTCGACCGCCACTACCAGGCGCAGATCGACCGCCTCGCCGGCGCGCCCGACCACACCGCGCTGCGCGACGCGCTGCTCGCCTGCCAGGCCGACGAACGCGACCACCGCGACGAAGCCGCGGCGCTGCGCGGCATGCCGCCGGGCCCGTGGCTGCGCGGCTGGTGCGCGCTCGTCGGGGCCGGCTCGGCCGCCGCCGTGGCCATCGCGCGGCGGTTCTGATCGATCTGACGCGTTGAACGACATGGGAGCGTCCCGATGACCCCGATCGCCCTCGTCACCGGTGCCCGCGGCGGCATCGGGCGCGAACTGCTGCCGCGGCTGCGCGCGCAGGGCTGCCGCGTCGCCGCGGTCGGCCGCGACGCCGCCGCGCTGGCCGACCTCGACGCCGACGCCCGCATCGCCGCCGACACGACGACGGAAGAAGGCGCCGCCGCCGCGATCGTGCAGTGCCGCGAGCGGCTCGGCGGCGTGCCGACGCGGCTCGCGCACTGCGTGGGCAGCACGCTGATCGCGCCGCTGCACCGCACCCGCGCCGAGCAGTACCGCGAGGTGCTGCGCGTCAACCTCGACAGCGCGTTCCACGTGCTGCGGGCCTGGGTCGACGCGCTGCGCGAGCCCCCGCAGCCCGGCGCGGCGGTGTTCGTGTCGTCGGTCGTCGCGCGCATCGGCGTGGCCAATCACGAGGCGATCGCCGCCGCCAAGGGCGGGCTCGAGGCGATGGCGCGCAGCGCCGCGGCGACCTACGCCGGCGTCGGCCTGCGCGTCAACGTCGTCGCGCCGGGCATGACCGACACGCCGATGACGGCCGGCATGCTGAAGGTCGACGCGCTGCGCGAGGCGGCCGCCCGCCAGTACCCGCTCGGCGGCGTGCAGACCGCGGGCCAGGTCGCCGACGCGATCGCGTGGCTGCTGTCGGACGCCGCCGCGCGCATCACCGGCCAGGTCATCGCCGTCGACGGCGGCTTCACGCAGGTGCGGCCGCTGGTCCGGTAGCCGGCGCCGTGTTCAGCGCGGCCGCGGCCGACCGCCCGGAGCGGGACCGCGCTCGGGCCGTGGCCCCCGCGGCGGGTGGGGGCGAGGGTGGGGGTGCGGCGGGTGCTCCTGCGCCTCGCGGCGCGCCTGCGCCAGCAGTGCCGGCCACTGCGCGGGGTCGATGCCCTTGAGGGCGCAGAAGTTGGCCTCGGTCAGCGTCGTGCGCTCGAAGTCGCGCAGCAGCGCGCGCCGCGCGCGGCGGGCGGCCTCCTCGTCGGCGCGCCGTGCCTGCGCGGCGCGTTCCTCGGCCGCCCGGCGTTCGGCGTGCAGCGCCTTGCGGCGCGCCAGTTCGTCCAGCGCGGCCTGCCGGTGCTCGGCGCTGATCTCGCCGGCCGGCTCGCCGTCGAGGCCGAAGCGCTGCGTGCCGCGCGCCACCGCCTGCAGGTAGGCATGGCTGCCGGTGTGGCGGCGCATGAACGCGGCGAGCAGCGGGCGCGGGAACACGCCCGGCGCGCGGGCCTGGATGTCGACGTGCACGCGCAGCTTCAGCGGCTTGGGCGGGCCGTCGAACAGCGCCGGGAAGAGGGCGGCCAGGCGCCGCCCGCACTCGGCGGACGTGGTCACCGTGTCGGGCGCCGCCGGTGCGGCCGGTTCGGGGCCGGCGGCGGCGGGCTCGGGCGGGGCGTCGGGGTCGGCAGGCATCGGCGCAGGGGAGCAGGTAGGCAGGGGCAGGGCGGACGTCCGATTGTGCCGAGCCGCACGGGTGCGCCGCGCGGCGGGCGCGGCAACGGGCGGGCGGCGCGCTATCGTCGCGCCGATGCACGCTCCCGTCTGCGCGGCCCGCCGCCGCCTGCTGCTCGCCGCGGCCACCGCCCCGGCGCTGCTCGTCGCGCCGCGCGCGGCGCGCGCCCGACCGCTCGAAGTCGCGGTGCCGCCGCTGCCGCTGCACGAGTGGCGGCTCGCCAACGGCCTGCACGTCGTCGCACTGCCCGACCCCGCCGCGGCGACGGTGGCGGTGCAGGTCTGGTACCGCGTCGGCGCCAAGGACGACCCGCCGGGCCGCTCGGGCTTCGCGCACCTGTTCGAGCACCTGATGTTCAAGGGCACGCGGCGCATGCCCGCCGAGGCGTTCGACCGCCTGACCGAGGACGTCGGCGGCTGGAACAACGCCTTCACCGCCGAGGACGTCACCGCCTACCAGAGCGAGGTGCCCGCGAACCACCTCGAGCGGCTGCTGTGGGCCGAGGCGGAGCGCATGGCGCACCTCGAGGTCGACGAGGCGGCGTTCGACAGCGAGCGCGCCGTGGTCGTCGAGGAGTTCCGCGAGCGCGTCGAGTCGGCGCCGTACGGGCGCCTGTTCGACGCCCTGCCGGCGGCGGCGTTCGCCGTCCACCCGTACCGGCGGCCGGTGATCGGCCGCGTCGAGGACCTGCGCGCGGCCACTCTCGACGACGTGCGCGCGTTCCACCGCACCCACTACCGGCCCGACAACGCGACGCTGATCGTCGCCGGCGGGTTCGAGCCGGCGGCGCTCGAAGCCGCGGTCCGGCGCCACTTCGCCGCCGTGCCGCGGCCGGCGCAGCCGCTGCCGCGGGTGGACGCCGTCGAGCCGCCGCGCGCGCGCAGCGAGGTGCGGCGGCTCGACGCGCCGGCGTCGCTGCCGGCGGCGGTGGCGCTGGTCTGGCGCGGGCCGCCGGCGGCCGACGCCGACGCCGCGGCGCTGCGCGTGGCCGCCGCGATGCTCGCCGGCGGCGAGTCGGCGCGGCTGAACGAGGCGCTCGTGCGGCGGCTGCGCAACGCGCGCTCCGCCGGCTTCGGCGCCGACCTGTTCGCCGACGCCGGCCTGCTCGTCGCGTGGGCGATCGGCTCCGGCGCCGCCGGCCCCGCCGGGCTCGAGCGCGCGCTGGTGGCCGAGCTCGCGCGGCTGGCCGAGCAGCCGGTCGGCGCCGCCGAGCTCGACAAGGTGCGCACCGGCCTCGTCACGGCGGCGCTCGTCGAGCGCGAGACGCCGGCCGGCCGCGCCGAGGCGGCGGGCTGGGCGGCCGCGCTGCGCGGCGATGCGCGCGCCGCCGACCGCGAGGTCGCCGAGCTGCTCGCCGTCACCGCCGCCGACGTGCAGCGCGTCGTGCGCCGCCACCTGCTGCGCGCGCACCGGGTGACGCTCGTCTACGGCGGCGGCCGGGCATGAGCCGGCCGCGCGCACCCGGG
>CALIDR010000325.1 GCA_938022295.1 uncultured Burkholderiaceae bacterium | reverse complement strand
GCCGGCCGCGGCACCGCCGGCGCGACCTCGGCGAGCACCGGCCCGGCGTCGCCGAGCGCGGGTTCGGGCGCCGCGCCCGCTGCGGCCGGGCCGAGCGAGGGCTCGACGCGCCCGGCCACCGGCTCGGCGCGCCGGGGCGCGGCGCGGCGCATCGTCCACCACGCGTGCAGCGCCAGCGCCGCCAGCACGACGGCCGCGGCGATCGCGAGCGCGGTGGCCAGCGTCACCGCCGCGTCCCCGTCAGGCCGCCTCGGCCATGCCGACGGCCTCTTCCATGTCGACGGCGACGATGCGCGAGACGCCCTGCTCGGGCATCGTGACGCCGATCAGCTGCTGCGCCATCTCCATCGCGACCTTGTTGTGGCTGATGAACAGGAACTGCGTGGCCGCGCTCATCTCGGTGACGAGCTTGCAGTAGCGCTCGGTGTTGGCGTCGTCCAGCGGCGCGTCGACCTCGTCGAGCAGGCAGAACGGCGCCGGGTTGAGGTGGAAGATCGCGAACACGAGCGCGATCGCGGTGAGCGCCTTCTCGCCGCCGGACAGCAGGTGGATCGTGCTGTTCTTCTTGCCCGGCGGCTGCGCCATCACCTGCACGCCGGCGTCCAGGATCTCGTCGCCCGTCATCACGAGCCTGGCGTTGCCGCCGCCGAACAGGGTCGGGAACATGCGGCCGAAGTGCGCGTTGACGTCGTCGAACGTCTGCTTGAGCAGCTCGCGCGTCTCGAGGTCGATCTTGCGGATCGCGTCCTCGAGGGTGCGGATCGCCTCCGTCAGGTCGGCGTTCTGGGCGTCGAGGAACGTCTTGCGCTCGCGCGCGGCGGTGAGCTCCTCGAGCGCGGCGAGGTTGACGGCGCCCAGGGCGGCGATCTCGCGCTGGATGCGGTCGATCTCGCCCTGCAGGCCGGCGAGCCTGACGCCTTCGGCCTCGACGCCGCGCCCGACCGCGTCGAGGTCGGCGCCCGCGGCCTGCAGCTGCTCCAGGTACTGCGCACCGCCGAGCGCGGCGGCCTGCGCCTCGAGCTGCAGGCGGGTGATGCGCTCGCGCAGCGGGTCGAGCGCGCGCTCGGCCGCGAGCCGCTGCTCCTCGCCCTGGCGCAGCCGCGCCGAGAGGTCGTCGTAGCGGCTGCGCACGGCGCCGAGCGCACGCTCGCGCTCGAGCCGCAGCGCCAGCGCCGTCTGCAGCCCGGCCTGTGCGGCAGCGTCGTCGAGCGTGTGCAGCTCGGCGCGCAGTTCGGCGGCCGAGCGGGCGTTGGCCTCGAGCTGGCGCGCCGCGTCGTCGATCGCGCGCTGCAGTTCGGCACGGCGCGCGGCGAGCGCGCGGGCCTCGAACTGCGCTTCCTGCGCCTGCCGCTCGAGCCGGCGCTGGCGCTCGCGCGCCTCGGCCAGCGTGCGCTCGGCGGCGAGCACCGCCTCGTCGAGCTCGGCGTGGCGCTCCTGCGTCGTCGCGAGCTGGGCGTCGAGTTCCTCGAACCGCGCCTCGGCCGTCAGCCGCCGCTCCTCGAGCGCTTCGAGCTGGGCGTCGATCTCGGCGAGTTCGTCGTCGAGCTGGCCGCGGCGCTGGGTGGCCGCCTCGCTCGCCTGCGCCAGGCGCAGCAGCTCGACTTGCAGCTGGTGCGCGCGCGTCTGCGCCTCGGAGGCCTCGCGCCGCGCCTGCGCGAGGCGCTGCGTGGCGTCGCTGACGGCGGCGTCGAGCCGCACCAGCGCGCTCCGCGCCTCGTCGGCCATCAGCGCCTGCGCGCGGCGCGCGGCGTCGAGGTTCTCGATCTCCTGCGCCCGCGCGAGCATGCCGGCCTGCTCGCTGTCCGGCGCGTAGAACGCCACCGCGAACGGCGACACGGCGTGCCCCTCGCGCGTCATGATCACTTCGCCGTGCGTGAGCTGCGGGCGCTGGGCGAGCGCCTCGTCGAGGCTCGCGGCGGTGTAGACGCCTTCGAGCCAGTCGTCCAGCAGCGCCTGCAGCCCGGCGTCGCCCAGGCGCAGCAGCGCCGCCAGGCGCGGCAGCGTGCGGTGCGGGTCGGGGTGGGCGACGGCCTGCGGCGTGTAGAACGCGAGCTTGGCCGGCGGCGGGTCGGCGGCGAAGGCGCGCACGGTCTCGATGCGGCCGACCTCGAGCGCGTTGAGCCGCTCGCGCAGCGCCGCCTCGAGCGCGGTCTCCCAGCCGGGCTCGATGTGCACGCGGGTCCACAGCGCCTGCAGGCCGCCCAGGCCGTGGCGGGCGAGCCAGGGCTCGAGCTTGCCGCCGGTGCGCACCTTCTCCTGCAGCGCGCGCAGCGCGTCCAGGCGCGCCGTCAGGTCGGCGAGCTTGCCGGCTTCGCGCTGTGCGGCGTCCTGCTGCGCGCGGCGCTGCGCCTCCAGCGCCGGCAGCGCGTCGCCGAGCTCGTGCAGCCGCGCCTCGGCCTGCGCCTGCTGCTCGTCGGCGGCGGCGCTGCGCTCACGCAGCTGCGCCAGGCGCGCGGCGTCGGGCACGGCGAGCTGCTGGCGCTCGCCGCTCAGGCGGCCGCGCCGCGCGTGCAGCTGGCGGCGCTGCTCGTCGACGCTGCGGCTCTCGGCCGACAGCACCTGGATCTGCTGCTGCACCTCGGCCACGCGCGCGCGCTGCTCCTGGCTGCGCGCCTGCGCCGCGCGCAGTGCGTCCTCGGCGTCGGGCAGGCGCAGCGCCTCGTCTTCGGCCTGCGCGGCGAGCACGGCGGCGCGCTCGTCGGCCTGCGCGATCAGCGCCTGCCCCTGCTCGATCTCGCGCTGCGCCTGCGCGCTGCGCTCGTGCCACAGCGCGTCCTGCGCCGCGAGCTCGGCCAGGCGCTGCTCGACGCGCTGGCGGCTGTCGACGACGTAGCGGATGCGCTCCTCGAGCCGGCTGACTTCGAGCTGCGCCTCGCCGTAGGCCCCTTGCGCGGCGTGCAGCTCGTCGCCGGCGGCGTAGTGCGCCTGGCGCAGCGTCTCGAGCTCGGCCTCGAGGTGGCGCAACTCGGCGAGCTTGGCCTCGAGCGCCGTCGTCGCCTCGGCCACCGCGGCGTCGAGGCGCCTTGCCTCGGTGGCGGCGTCGCGGTGCTTCAGGAACCACAGCTGGTGCAGCTTCGTCGTGCCCTGCGCCTGCAGCTCGTGGTACCGCGCCGCGACCTCGGCCTGGCCTTCGAGCTTGTCGAGGTTGGCGTTCAGTTCGCGCAGGATGTCCTCGACGCGGGTCAGGTTCTCGCGCGTGTCCTTGAGCCGGTTCTCGGTCTCGCGGCGGCGCTCCTTGTACTTGCTGACGCCGGCGGCCTCCTCGAGGAACAGCCGCAGGTCCTCGGGGCGGCTCTCGATGATGCGGCTGATCGTGCCCTGGCCGATGATCGCGTAGGCGCGCGGGCCGAGGCCGGTGCCGAGGAACACGTCCTGCACGTCGCGCCGGCGCACCGGCTGGTTGTTGATGTAGTAGCTGCTCGTGCCGTCGCGCGTGAGCACGCGCTTGACGGCGATCTCGGCGAACTGGTTCCACGGGCCGCCGGCGCGTGCGGCGGTGTTGTCGAACACGAGCTCGACGCTGGCGCGCCCGGCCGGCTTGCGGTTGCCCGAGCCGTTGAAGATCACGTCCTGCATCGACTCGCCGCGCAGCTCGCTGGCCTTGCTCTCGCCGAGCACCCAGCGCACGGCGTCGATGATGTTGCTCTTGCCGCAGCCGTTGGGCCCGACGACGCCGACGAGCTGGCCGGGAAGCTGGAACGTGGTCGGTTCGGCGAACGACTTGAAGCCCGAGAGCTTGATCTGGTTCAGGCGCATGCGGCCTCGTGCGGGGGCGCCGGCAGGGCCTCCCGCCGGCGCATGCAAGTCATTGATCCGAAAAGAAAATTTGCCCCGGCAGCGGGGCTTCGGCGAGGCCGGATGATAGCATCGGGGCGGTATTGTTCCGGCCTTCGGCCGCCCGCCTCGCCCATGCCCAAGATCGCCGTCGGCACGCGCGCCAAGCCCGCCGCGCCGCCTTCCGCGCCGAGCCGCCGGCTCGACGTCTTCGCGAACCCGGCGCCCGAGCGCGACTACGTCGTGCGCTTCGACGTGCCCGAGTTCACCTGCCTGTGCCCGCTGAC
Organism: uncultured Burkholderiaceae bacterium; assembly: GCA_938022295.1. GTDB lineage: Bacteria > Pseudomonadota > Gammaproteobacteria > Burkholderiales > Burkholderiaceae_C > Calidifontimicrobium. The sequence continues at coordinate 14,689 of CALIDR010000325.1, read as the reverse complement.
CGGCCAGCCCGACTTCGCGCACTTCACGATCGAGGTCGTGCCGGACCGCCTGTGCGTCGAGACCAAGAGCCTGAAGCAGTACTTCTGGAGCTACCGCAACGAAGGCGCGTTCCACGAGAAGGTGACGAACGCGATCCTGTCGGACCTGGTCGCCGCGACGCGGCCGCGCTTCGCGCGCATCCATGCCGACTGGTTCGTGCGCGGCGGCATCCGCACGTTCGTGACCGTCGAGCACCGCGCGCGCGGCTGGAAGCCGGCGCCGCGGGTGGACCTGCCCCGTGGCGGCTGAGGGCGCCGTGAGCGGCCCCGTCGTCGTGCGCCCGCCGTACCAGAAGTACGACGTGCGCGTGGCGCGCAGCGCGATCGACGGCCACGGCGTGTTCGCCGCCGAGCCGGTGCCGCCGCGGCGCAAGATCGGCGAGATCCGCGGCGAGTCGGTCAGCGTCTCGGAGGCGCGCATCCGCGCCACGCGCAGCGAGCGCATCATGATCGTCGAGGTCTCGGACCGGCGGGCGATCGACTTCACGCGCAGCACCGACCCGATGCGCTTCACGAACCACTCGTGCGCGCCGAACGCGCGCCTGTGCATCCGCGACGGGCGGGTCGAGTTCTACGCGCTGCGCGCGATCGGCGTCGGCGAGGAGATCACGGTCGACTACGGCGAGACGCACCACGAGGGGCGGCTCGCGTGCCGCTGCGGGGCGCCGAACTGCGTCGGGCGGCTCTGAACCGGCGCCGACCGAGCGATGCCCGCAACGCTGGATCGCCGTGCTGGCGCAGCCGCCGCCTGCGGCCGTGCTCATGCACCGGCGCGCGATGCTGCCTCGACGCCCCGGCTGCGCCGTCGGGTCAGTGACTGATCATCCACGGCCGCCTGCTCGGGAACGCCTTGGCGCCGTTGGCCGCGGTAACGGTCGCCTTGCCGGCACCCGGCCGGCAGCAGCCGCAACCGGCCGGATGGCGCAGCCGCGCGTAGTCGCCGGAGCGCTTGGGCTCGTGGCGCGCGCGTTCGTTGACCTCGAGGGCGGCGCGCATCGTGGCGTCCAGCCGCGCCAGCTGCGGCGCGCTGGCGAACACGCGCGGCGACGCGCCCCCGCAGGCGGGACACGGCGCCGGCTCGTTGCGCTGTCCCAGCCCGCGCAGCGCCTCGAAGCTGCCGCAGGCCGGGCACGCGTAGTCGTAGGTCGGCATCGGTCGCTCCGGCGCCTCAGAGGTCGAGTGACAGCGGCATCTGTACCGAGCCGTCGATGTGCTTGACCGGCCCCGCCGCGCCCGGGTTGATGTCGAAGTCGAAGATCTGCGTCGGCAGCCACAGCGTCGCGCAGGCGTTCGGGATGTCGACCACGCCGCTGATGTGGCCCTGCACCGGCGCCGTGCCGAGGATCGAGTACGCCTGGGCGCGCGAGTAGCCGAACTTGGTCAGGTATTCGATGGCGTTCAGGCAGGCCTGGCGGTAGGCCACGTGCACGTCGAGGTAGTACTGCTTGCCGTGTTCGTCGACCGAGATGCCCTCGAAGATCAGGTAGTCGTTGTAGGTGGGCGTGATCGGGCTGGGCTTGAAGATCGGATTCTTGATCCCGTACTTGGCCATGCCGCCCTTGATCAGGTTCACGCGCATGTGCACCCAGCCGGCCATCTCGATCGCGCCGCAGAACGTGATCTCGCCGTCGCCCTGGCTGAAGTGCAGGTCGCCCACGCTCAGGCCGGCACCGTCGACGTAGACCGGGAAGAAGATCTTCGAGCCGCGCGACAGGTCCTTGATGTCGCAGTTGCCACCGTGCTCGCGCGGCGGCACGGTGCGCGCGCCTTCGGCAGCGGCCTTGTCGCGCGCCGCACCGGTCATCTTGCCCATGTGCGCGGTGGCGAACGATGGCGGCGCGGCCAGCGGCGGCACGCGGTTCGGGTCGGTGGCGATGAACTCGCCCTCGCGCTTGTTCCACATCTCGAGCATCTTGCGGTCGGGCAGGCAGCCGATCAGGCCGGGGTGGATCAGGCCGGCGAAGCTCACGCCGGGGACGTGGCGGGAGCTGGTGAACATGCCGTGGAAGTCCCAGATCGACTTCTGCGCCTGCGGGAAGTGGTCGGTCAGGAAGCCGCCGCCGTTCTTCTTGCTGAAGAAGCCGTTGAAGCCCCACAGGCTGTCGGGCTTGGCGCCGATGTCGAGCAGGTCGATCACCAGCAGGTCGCCCGGCTCGGCCCCCTTCACGCCCACCGGCCCGCTGAGGTAGTGCACGGTGGTCAGGTCGATGTCGCGCACGTCGTCGGCGCTGTCGTTGTTCTTGATGAAGCCGCCGGTCCAGTCGTAGGTCTCGAGCACGAACTCGTCGCCGGGCTTCACCCAGCAGGCCATCGGGATGTCGGGGTGCCAGCGGTTGTGCACCATCTCGTTGCTGGGGGCGGGCTTGGAGAGATCGACCTTGATCAGCGTTTCAGCCATGGAACACCTCTTGTGGGGGACGGAAAGGGGGTACGGGCGGCGTTACACCGAGAGGTACTGCTTGATGCGGCCGACGTCGGTGTCCGCGCGGGCCGTCTCGTGGACCAGCCGCCCGCCCTCGATGACGAAGAGACGGTCGGCGACGTCGAGCGCGAAGCTGAGCACCTGCTCGCTGACGACGATGCTGATCTCGCGCAGCTTGCGGATCTCGTTGAGGGCTTTCGCGATGTCCTTGATGATCGAGGGCTGGATCCCCTCGGTGGGCTCGTCGAGCAGAAGCACCTTCGGGTTGGTGACCAGCGCCCGGGCGATGGCCAGCTGCTGCTGCTGGCCGCCGGACAGGTTGCCGCCCTTGCGCCGGCGCATCTCCCACAGCACCGGGAACAGCGCGTAGATCTCGTCGGGCACCCGGACGTGCCGGGAATGCTCGAGACCGGTCTGGATGTTCTCCTCGACCGTGAGCGTGGGGAAGATCATGCGCCCCTGCGGCACGTAGCCCAGGCCGAGGGCGACGCGGCGGTAGCTCTCCTCGTGCGTCAGGTCGCGGCCGTCGAGCGTGATCTCGCCCGACTTGACCGGCAGCACCCCCATCAGGCTCTTGAACAGGGTGGTCTTTCCCATGCCGTTGCGGCCCATGATGGCCACCGTCTCCCGCGCCCCGACGTCGAACGAGATGCCGTGCAGGGCCTGGCTCTGGCCGTAGGCGACGAACAGGTTCTTGACGCCGAGCATCGCCGCGCTCCTAGTGGCCGAGGTAGACATCGATCACTTTCGGGTCGCGCTGCACCTTCTCCATCGGCCCTTCGGCGAGGATCTTCCCCTGGTGCATCACGGTCACCTTGTGCGCGATCTGCGCCACGAAGTCCATGTCGTGCTCGATCACGATCACCGAGCGGTTGCGGCTGATGCGCCGCAGCAGGTCCGCCGTGAGCTCGCGTTCGCGCGGGCTCATCCCGGCGATGGGCTCGTCGAGCATCAGCAGCTGCGGCTCCTGCATCAGCAGCATCCCGATCTCGAGCCATTGCTTCTGGCCGTGGCTGAGCAGTCCGGCCTGCGACGGCAGGTGGTCGGCCAGGCCGATCTCCCGGGCGACCGACTCGATGCGCTCGCGCACTTCGTCGTCGCATCGGAAGAACAGCGCGCCGAACACGGAGCGGCCCCTGGGGAACGAGACCTCCAGGTTCTGGAACACCGACAGGTTCTCATAGATCGACGGGGTCTGGAACTTGCGGCCGATGCCCTTGCGCACGCGGGCGTACTCGGGCAGCTTCGTCATCTCCTCGTTCTTGAACTTGATGCTGCCGCCGCTGGCCTGCGTGCGCCCGCAGATGAGGTCGAGCAGCGTCGTCTTGCCGGCGCCGTTCGGGCCGATGATCACGCGCAGCTCGTCCTTGTCGACGTACAGGGTGAGGTTGTCGATCGCCTTGAAGCCGTCGAACGAGACGGTCAGGTCTTCGACTGCGAGCGCGAAGTCGGTGTTGCTCATGGCGGGGTGTCGAAGAGTCCGGCGTCAGCTCGCCGCCTGCGGCCACGCACCGGCGGGCTTCGCGGGCGCGGCGCCGTCCGCGGCACGCGTGGCCGGCAGCGCGGGGTCGGCGGCGGCGGCAAGCGGCGCTGCCGATGCAATCGCCGGCGCCACCGCCGCCGCGCCACCGCGCCGGCGTCGCCACCAGGGCTTGACGTGGCTGTCGATCAGCCCGGCCAGGCCGTTCGGGAAGGCCATCGTGACGCCGATGAACAGGGCCGCCATCAGGAACAGCCAGAGGTCGGGGAACGTCTCCGAGAACAGCGTCTTGCCGGTGTTCACCAGCAGCGCGCCGTAGACGGCGCCCACCAGGCTCATGCGCCCGCCCACCGCGGCGTAGATCACCATCTCGATCGACGGCACGATGCCGACGAACGACGGCGACATGAAGCCGACCTGCAGCGTGAACAGCGCGCCGCCGACACCGGCCAGCGCGGCGCCGAGGCAGAACACCGCCACCTTGAACATCGCGACGTCGTAGCCGGAGAAGCGCACGCGGTCTTCCTTGTCGCGCATCGCGAGCAGCAGCGTCCCGAGCTTGCTCTTCTGGACCCAGGCGCACAGCGCGATGCTCGCCAGCAGCAGCAGCACGCACACGTAGTACAGGACCAGCTTCGCGCCGTCGGTGCGGATGTCCCAGCCGGCGAGCGTGCGCAGGTCGGTGATGCCATTGACGCCCCCGGTGTAGCCCTGGCGGCCGATGATGAGCACCGTCAGGATCAGCGCCACGGCCTGGGTGATGATCGCGAAGTACACGCCGCCCACGCGCCGCTTGAACATCGCGAAGCTGAGGACGAAGGCGAGCAGCGTCGGAACCGCGATCACCGCCAGCAGCGTGAACGGCAGGCTCCTGAACGGCTCCCAGAACCAGGGCAGCTCGGTGAGCTGGTTCCAGTCCATGAAGTCCGGGATGCCCGGCGTCGACTGGATCTTCGTGCTCTCCGGGTCGCTCGCCTCGAGCTTGAGGAACATGGCCATCGCGTAGCCGCCGAGGCCGAAGAACACGCCCTGCCCCAGGCTGAGCACGCCTGCGTAGCCCCACACCATGACCAGTCCGATGGCCACGAACGCGTAGGTCAGGAACTTGCCCACCAGGTTCAGGCGGAAGATGTCCAGCGTCAGCGGCAGCACCGCCAGCAGCACGACCGCGAGCAGCAACGTGCTGCCCACGCCGGGTCTGAACAGCCAGTTCTTGAGCGCGGTCATCGGTGCTCTCCCTAAGTCGCGGGCCACGGCGCGGTCAGCGCCGCACCTTCGCAGCGAACAGGCCCTGCGGGCGGATCATCAGGATCACGACGATCAGCGACAGCGTCAGCACCTTGGCCATCGAGCCGCTCATGAAGAATTCGGAGATCGACTGCGTCTGCGCGATCCCGAACGCCGAGGCCACCGTGCCGAGCAGGCTGGCGGCGCCGCCGAAGGTCACGACCAGGAAGGCGTCGACGATGTACAGCGAACCGGTGGTCGGACCCGTCGAGCCGATCGTCGTGAAGGCCGCGCCCGCCACGCCGGCGATGCCGCAGCCGATCGCGAACGTGAGCCGGTCGGTGCGCTTCGTGTTGATGCCGATCGCGTTGGCCATCTGCCGGTTCGACACCGTGGCGCGCACGCGCAGGCCCCAGCGGCTGCGGTAGAGGGCCAGCATCACGCCCCCCGTGACCAGCGCCGTCAGCGCGAGCACGAACAGGCCGTTGCGCGGAATGTCCAGGCCCTCGGCCGGCGCCCAGGAGCCCATCAGCCAGTCGGGCAGCGTGGGGCTCACTTCCTTCGGACCGATGCCGCTGCGAAACGCCTGCTGCATCGCCAGGCTCAGGCCCCAGGTCGCCAGCAAGGTGTCGAGCGGGCGCTGGTACAGGTGGCGGATCAGCGCCCACTCGACGACCCAGCCGGCCAGGAACGCGAAGACGAACGCCACCACGATGGCGAGCGGAAAGTAGACGCTCATCAGGCCGGGCGCGAACGTCTCGGTAAGCGTCGAGCCGAGAAAGATCGTGTACGCGCCGATCGTCATGAACTCGCCGTGCGCCATGTTGATGACGCCCATCTGGCCGAAGATGATGGCCAGGCCCAGGCCCATCAGCAGCAGCACCGAGAACAGGCTCAACCCGGCGAAGCCCTGCATGAGGGCGATGTTGAGCATCTCCTGCAGTTCCATGGCGTGATCTCGTCGACGAGGGGATCGTGGCCGTCGGGGTCACCGGCCGGCGCGTCGCGCGCCGACCGGCGCCGTCGGGCGTCAAGCCGTCACTGGTAGCCCTTCGGGAAGGGGTTGGGCTCGATCAGCTGCGGAGATTCCGCGACGACCTTGAACTGACCGTCGGGCTGGATCTGGCCGATGCGGGCCTTGCTCCACAGGTGGTGGTTCTCGTGGATCTTCACGTAGCCCTCGGGCGCCTCCTTGAACTCGATGCCGGGACTGGCCGCGGCGACCTTGTCGACGTCGAAGCTGCCGGCCTTCTCGACGGCGAACTTCCACAGCCAGGGGCCCAGGTACGCGGCCTGCGTGACGTCGCCGATCACCGACTTCGGGCCGTACTTCGCCTTGAAGGCCTCGACGAACTTCTTGTTGTTCGGGTTGTCGAGGCTCTGGAAGTACTTCATGCACGCGAAGAACCCGGCGGCGTTCTCGCCGCCGATGCCCAGCAGCTCGTCCTCGGTGACGGAAATCGTCAGCAGGAACTGCTTGTCGGAGGTGATGCCGGCCGCCTTCAGCTGCTTGTAGAAGGCGACGTTGGAGCCGCCGACGACGATGGCGTAGATGCAGTCGGGCTTCGCGACCTTGATCTTGTTGATCAGGGAGTTGAAGTTCGTGTGGCCGAGCGGGAAGTACTCCTCGCCGACGACGCGTCCGAGCTTGGCCACGCGTTCGATGTGGGCGCGCGCGATCTTGTTGCTCGTGCGCGGCCAGATGTAGTCGCTGCCGATCAGGAAGAAGCTCTTGGCCTTCTTCTCGCTGGCGGCCCAGTCCAGTCCCCAGAGGATCTGCTGCGTCGCCTCTTGGCCGGTGTAGATGACGTTCTTGCTCTGCTCGAGACCTTCGTAGAACGTGGGGTAGTACAGCATGCCGTTCTCCTTCTCGAAGATCGGCAGCACGGCCTTGCGCGAGGCGCTCGTCCAGCAGCCGAAGACGGCCGCCACCCGGTCGTTGACGAGCAGCTTCTTGCTCTTCTCGGCGAAGGTCGGCCAGTCGCTGGCGCCGTCTTCCTTGATCAACTTGATCCGGCGCCCAAGCACGCCGCCGGCGGCATTGATCTGGTCGATCGCGAGCTGCTCGGCCTGGATCGAGCCGGTCTCGCTGATGGCCATCGTGCCGGTGGCCGAGTGCAGCTGCCCGACCGTCACCTCGGTGTCGGTGACCGCCAGGCGCGTCGTGTTGACCCGGGCGGTGGGGAACTGCTGCGCGCTCGCGAGCCAGGGCAGACCGGCCAGCGGCAGCGCGACTGCGCCCTGCAGCAGGCGGCGGCGGTCGGCCGATTTCGGATCGGGGCGGACATCGTCGGACATGGGCGACTCTCCTGGTGAGACGGACTCAAAGTGGGGCGCCTTGCACCATCGCCGTGCGGCTTCGGCCTCAGCGCACCCTCGGCACGGGAGAGAAGGTACGTGGCCGCGTCGCGAACCCGAATACGTCATTCAACGTAGCGGCGCGCCGCCGCGCGGCCCGCCGGCGCCCTCGCGGGAAGGCCTGGTTCTTGCGATCATCGAGCGGTTCCTTCGCGCGCCGAGGTTCGCCCTGAGCACCGCCCCGCAGAAGATCTTCCGCATGCGTCGCGCCTACAACAGCTGGGTGGCGAACGAGACGCTGGAGGACTACGCCCTGCGCTACACGCCGCGCCACTTCCGCAAGTGGAGCGAGTTCCAGGTCGCCAACACCGCGTTCGGCGCGACCTCGTTCCTGGCGCTGGAGGCCATCGGCGGCGCGATCGCCCTGAGCTACGGCTTCACGAACGCGCTGTGGGCCATCCTGGTCGTCGGGCTGATCACGTTCCTCACCGGGCTGCCGATCAGCTACTACGCCGCCCGCTACGCCGTCGACATGGACCTGCTGACGCGCGGCGCGGGCTTCGGCTACATCGGTTCGACGCTCACCTCGCTGATCTACGCCAGCTTCACGTTCATCTTCTTCGCCCTCGAAGCGGCGATCCTCGCGCTGGCGCTGGAAATGGTGCTGGGCTGGCCGCTGACGGTGTGCTACCTGGTGTCGTCGCTGGTGGTGATCCCGCTCGTGATGTACGGCATCACGCTGATCTCGAAGCTGCAGGCCTGGTCGCAGCCGATCTGGATGGTGCTGTTCGTGCTGCCCTTCGCGTTCGTCGCCGCCGAGCAGCCCGAGAAGTTCGCCGAGTTCACGTCGCTCGCCGGCCGCGTGTCGGGCAGCGCCGATTTCGACGTCATCGGCTTCGGTGCCGCTGCCGCGGTGGCCGCCGCGCTGGTGGTCCAGATCGGCGAGCAGGTCGACTACTTGCGCTTCCTGCCCGAGAAGACGGCACGCAACCGGCGCCGCTGGTGGGCGGCGGTGCTCGTTTCGGGCCCGGGCTGGATCGTCCCCGGCATGCTGAAGATGCTCGGCGGCGCCTTCCTCGCCTTCCTCGTCCTGTAGCACGAGCTGCCGGTGGAGCGCGCGGTGGAGCCCACGCACATGTACCTCGCCGGCTTCGACTACGTCTTCGCCGACCCCCGATGGGTGATGGCCGCGACGGTGGTGCTGGTCGTCGTGTCGCAGATCAAGATCAATCTCACGAACGCGTATGCCGGTTCGCTGGCGTGGTCGAACTTCTTCGCCCGGCTCACCCACAGCCACCCCGGGCGCGTGGTCTGGCTCGTCTTCAACGTGCTGATCGCCGTGCTGCTGATGACGCTCGGCGTGTTCGGTGCCCTGGAGCGCGTGCTCGGCCTGTACAGCAACGTGGCCATCGCCTGGGTCGGCGCGCTGGTGGCCGACCTGGTCATCAACAAGCCGCTGGGCTGGAGCCCGAAGCACATCGAGTTCCGCCGCGCCTACCTGTTCGACATCAACCCGGTGGGCCTCGGGGCCATGGGCGTCGCGGCGGCGCTCGCGATCGTCGCCTACAGCGGCGTCCTCGGTGCGGTCGCGCAGGCCTACGCGGCGTTCATCGCACTGTTCACCTCGATGGCCGTCTCGCCGCTGCTGGCCTGGCTCACCCGCGGGCGCTACTACCTCGCCCGCGTGGAACCGGCGCGGTGGAAGCCCGGGCAGGCCGTGCGCTGCAGCGTGTGCGAGAACGAGTTCGAGTCCGAGGACATGGCCACCTGCCCCGCGTACGACGCCCCGATCTGCTCGCTGTGCTGCACGCTCGAGGCGCGCTGCCACGACCGCTGCAAGGAGGGCTCGCGGGCATCCGAACAGGTGCGCGGCGCGATGGCCACGCTTCTGCCGCCATCGCTGGCCGGGCGGATCAACTTCCGCTTCCTCCACTACCTGCTGGTGCTGGTCTCGCTGATCGCGCTGCTGGGCACCGTGCTCGGCGTCGTCTACGAGCAGCAGACCGCCCTGCGCGGCGACGACGTGCCCGGCCTCGGCGAGTCGTTCCTGAAGGCCTTCGCGCTGCTGTCGCTGGTCTCGGCGGTCGGCGCGTGGTGGGTGGTTCTCGGCAGCGAGAGCCGGCGCATGGCCGAGGACGAATCCAACCGCCAGAACCTGCTGCTGACGCGGGAGATCGAGGCGCACCGGCGCACCGACGCCGCGCTGCAGGCGGCCAAGGACCTCGCCGAAGCGGCCAACCACGCCAAGACGCGCTACGTCGCTGGCATCACGCACGAGCTGCGAACGCCGCTCAACGGCATCCTCGGCTACACGCAGATCCTGCTCAAGGAGGGCCGGCTGCAGGGCGAGTCATGGCGCGCGGTCGTCACGATCCAGCGCAGCGGCGAGCACCTGCACGCGCTCGTCGACGGTCTGCTCGACCTCGCGCGCATCGAGGCCGGCCGCCTGCGGCTCGACCCGGTGCCGATCCCGATGCGCGAATTCCTCGACGACCTGTCGCGCATGGTGGCCCCGCAGGCGGCGGCGAAGGGCCTGGCGTTCGAGCTCCAGACCGTGGGGCGACTGCCCGAGTACATCCGCGCCGACGCCAAGCGGCTGCGCCAGATCCTGCTGAACCTACTCGGCAACGCGGTGCGCTTCACCGATCGCGGCAAGGTGTCGCTGCGGGTGGACATGCGCCGCGAGGTGGCGCGACTGGAAGTCGTCGACACCGGCATCGGCATTCCCGAGCACGACCGCGAGCGCATCTTCATGCCGTTCGAGCGCGGCCGCGCCGGAAGGCGCAGCGGCGAGCCGGGCACTGGGCTCGGGCTCACGATCACCCACCTGCTCACGCAGCTGATGGGAGGCGAGATCACGGTGGACAGCACGCCAGGCCATGGCACCACGTTCACGGTGCGCCTGTACCTCAGCGAGGTGAGCGCGCCGCCGCAGCGCGGGGTCACCCTGCACCGGCCGGTCAGCGGCTACATCGGGCCCCGTCGCACGCTGCTGGTGGTCGACGATCACCCGACGCAGCGCCAGATGCTCGCCGGCATGCTGCTGCCGCTGGGCTTCCGGATCCGCGAGGCCGCCAGCGGCAGCGAATGCGTCGAGAGCGTCCTCGAGAGCCGCCCCGACGCCGTGCTGCTCGACGTCACGATGGACGACATGGACGGCTGGGAGACGGCGCGGCGGATCCGCGCCTGCGGCATCGGACCCGAGATGCCGATCATCATGGTGTCGGCCAACGCGTTCGAGAACCGGCCCGAGAACCTGGAAGCCGCGGGCGCCCAGGCCTTCGTCGACAAGCCGGTGATCGAATCGGAACTGCAGCTCGCCCTGCAACGCCACCTGCAGCTCGAGTGGGTGGCCGACCTGCCGGTGTCGGCCTGGACGCGGCTGTCGGCAGACGCTGCGGCGGCGGACCCGCTGCCGGCGGAGTTCGCCGCCACGCTGACCCGCCTGGCCCGCATCGGTCACGCGCAAGGTCTGCACGATGCGCTCGCCCGGCTCGTGCAGGCGCATCCGACCTGCCGGGCGCAAGCCGAAGTCCTGAGCGACCTGGTCGACCGCTTTGCGTTCGAAGAACTGATCGAGCGACTGGCTCCGGCGCTCGAAACTCACGATCCGGGGGCGACGTGATGGCGTCTGGCGGCGACATCGTGCTGGTGGTGGACGACGTGCCCCAATCGCTGGGCGCGCTGGCCCGCGAACTCGAAGCCGACGGCTACACGGTGCTGATCGCGCACAGCGGCGACGCGGCGCTGGCGCGACTCGACCTCGTCGTGCCCGACGCGATCCTCCTCGACGCCGTCATGCCGGGCATGTCGGGCTTCGAGACCTGCCGCCTCATCAAGGCGCACCCCGCGTGGTCGCACATCCCGGTCGTGTTCATGACCGGACTGTCGGACACGACGCACATCGTCGAAGGCTTCCGGTCCGGCGGCGTGGACTACGTCGTCAAGCCGGTGCGGGTGCAGGAGGTGCTCGCACGGCTGGCGACACACGTGCGCAACGCGCGCGCGGTGCGCCTCGCGCGCGAGGCACTGGACGTCGGCGGCATGGGGGTGCTCGTCGTCGACACCCGCGGCCGCGCCGCCTGGCAGTCGCCGCAGGCGCAGCGCTGGCTCGAGGAGTGGTTCGGCGACGCGCGGGCCGATGAAGTCCCGCGGTGGCTGCACGAGACGAGCGCGGACGGCACCTGCCGGCGGCGGGCCGCCGATGGCCGCACGCTGCTGGCGCGCCGGCTCGGCGACGTCGGGATGGGCGAGGCGATGTGGCTGCTGAGCGTGCAGCCGGCGGGCGCAGCGCAGGTCTCCCGTCTGGCCACCGCATCGCTGACCCCGCGCGAGACCGAGGTGCTGTCGTGGATCGCCAAGGGCAAGACGAACCGCGACGTCGCCGAGATCCTCGGCATGAGCCCCCGCACCGTCAACAAGCACCTGGAGCACGTGTTCGAGAAGCTCGGCGTCGAGACGCGCGCCGCGGCGGCCGCGCTCGCCAGCCGCGAACTGGGCTAGCGTGCCATCGGGCCGTGCAGCCGCGCCGCGAGCCGCGCCCGCGCCTGCGGGCTGGCCCGCGAGGGTTGCCCCGATGCCCACCGGCCACCGAACGGCCGGCACGTCCCGCGAGCGGAATCGGTGGTCATGCCGACGCCACCCAGCGCTGCACCGCCGCCTGCAGCACCGGGTAGGCGACCGGCTTGACGAGGTAGTCGTCCATGCCGGCTTCGCGGCAGCGCTGGCGGTCCTCGTCGAACGCGTTGGCCGTCATCGCGACGACGGGGGTGTGCACGTGGCGCGTCAGGCCGCGGATCGCGCGCGTGGCCTCGAAGCCGTCCATGCCGGGCATCTGCAGGTCCATCAGGATCAGGTCGTAGTCGGCCTCGCGCGCGCGGGCCACCGCCTCGGCGCCGCTGGCGGCGACGTCGACCGCCAGGCCCATGCGCTCGAGCGACGCCCGCGCGACTTCCTGGTTCACGGCGTTGTCCTCGACGACGAGCACGCGCTCGCCGCGCGCGGGCCGCGGGCCCGAGGGCGGTGCAGCCGGCACCGAGGCCGGCACGACGGCCGCGGGCGCGGCGGGCAGCGGTAGCTCGAACCAGAACACGCTGCCGCCGCCCTCCCGCGGCGCGTGGCCGATGCGCCCGCCCATGTGCTCGACGAGCCGGCGGCTGATCGCCAGGCCGAGCCCGGTGCCGCCGTAGCGGCGCGACACCGACGTGTCGCCCTGCTCGAAGTCGGCGAACAGCCGCGCGCGGTCGGCCGGCTCGACGCCGATGCCGGTGTCGCGCACCTCGAAGCGGACCCCGGCACCGCCTTCGGCCTCGCCGACGACCACTTCGACCGCGCCCGCCGGCGTGAACTTGACGGCATTGCCGACGAGGTTGAGCAGCACCTGGCCGATGCGCAGCCGGTCGCCCAGGCGCCGGTCGGGCTCGACGCCGACCCGCTCGTGCAGCGCGAGCCCCCGCGCGGCCGCCGCATCACGCACGAGGCCGAGCGTGGCCCGCACGGCGTCTCGCAGCGAGAACGGCGCCGGGCGCAGGTCGAGCTTGCCAGCCTCGATCTTCGACAGGTCGAGCACGTCGTTGAGCACGCCGAGCAGGTGCTCGGCGGCGGCGCCGACCTTGTCGAGCCGCTCGCGGTCGGTGCTCGTGGCCGCGTCGTCGCGCATCAGCGTCGTCAGGCCGATGATCGCGTGCAGCGGGGTGCGGATCTCGTGGCTCATGTTGGCGAGGACCGCGCTCTTGGCGCGGCTGGCGGCTTCGGCGCTGTCGCGCGCGGCGGCGAGTTCGGCGGTGCGCCGCGCGACTTCGTCCTCGAGCTCGGCGTTCAACCAACGCAGGCCCTCCTGGCTCGCGCGCAGTTCGGCCAGCCGCGCCGCGCGCTGCGCGTTCATCGCGTTGAAGGCACGGCTCAGGCGGCGGAACTCCTCGCTGCCCGTCTCGGGCACCGGCGCCGCGTCGTCGCCGGCGGCCAGCCGCTCGGCGGCGGCCGTCAGCCGGATCGCCGGCAGCGCCAGCCGCGACGCGACGACGACGACCGCCCCGAGCACGAGCACCACCAGCAGCGCCTGCTGCAGCGCCCACTCGCGCAGGCGCGCGCGCACCGGGGCCTCGAACTGCGCCAGCGGCTCGTGGACCACGACGTACATCGCCTCGTCGCCCGGCACGCGCGCGATCGCGCCGCGGTGCGGCGCGCCCAGCCACTCGAACTCGGTCGCCAGGCCCTGGCCTTCGGGCAGCGTCGCCAGCCGCGGCGGCGGGTCGCGCGCGTCGGTGCTCGCGTGCACCTCGCCGCGATGGCCGAGCACCAGGCCCTCGAGGTCCGGGTGCGGGCTCAGCACGTCGGCCAGCGCCTGGCCGAGCAGCGCCGTCTCCAGCTGCACGCGCAGCACGCCGAGCACGGCACCGTCGGGCGCCTTGACCGGTGCCGCGAGGTACAGCGCCGCGGCGTCGTCGGCGGCGCCGCGCCAGGGGCCGATGAAGCGCGGGTGACCGGCAGCCAGCGCCTGCGTGAAGTACGGCTCGCCGCCCTCGTCGCGGCCGACCGCGGACGCGCGCGTGTCGGCGACGTTGCGTCCGCGCCGGTCGAGCAGCGCCACCGACGTCACGTTCAGCGGCTCGCGCAGCGTGACGAGCGCGAGCACGCGGTTGACGAGCACCGCGTCGAAGCGCGCACCGTCGCCCACGAGCGCCTCGGCGAGGCCGGGGATCGCGACGTCGGCACGCAGGTTGTCGAGCTGGCGCTCGATGCGCTCGCCGATCGCGCGTGCGGCGTCGGCGGCCACGCCCGACATCACGCGGTCGCGCTCGCGCGCCGCGCCTTCGACCTCGGCACGGATGCCGAGGAAGCTCAGCAGCGCCAGCGGCAGCACCGCCACCAGCAGCAGGATCAGCGCGATCTGGCGCCGCGTCGTCACGGCAGCAGGCTCCCGTCGAGCAGCGCCGCGGGCACGAGCGGCCGCGTCAGGCTGCTGCGGCGCACGAAGAACTCGCTGTAGCGCGCGACGACGGCCGCCAGCGTCTGCGGCGGGTCGACGAGGCGCTCGCGGTTCGCCGCCGCGTCGAGCAGCCGCACGCCGGCCAGCGACACCGTTTCGGCCGGCTGTTGCAGCCGCGCGGCCAGGCGCGCGCGGGCGGCGTCGGGGTTCGCGAGCCACCAGTCGACGGCCTGCAGCCAGGCCGCGACCAGCGCCGCGAGCTCGCCGCGCCGCGCGGCGATCAGGGCCGCCGTCG
>CALIDR010000324.1 GCA_938022295.1 uncultured Burkholderiaceae bacterium | reverse complement strand
GCATCGCGTTTCCCTACGACGCCGAGGTCGAGGGCCTGCGCGTGCTCGACCGCGACCGCTTCGAGGTGCGCATCGCCGAGCCGGACCCGCGCTTCGTGCTCGCGTTCACGAACCCGCTGACGACCGGCGCCGTCGCGCGCGAAGTCGTCGAGGCCTACGCCGCCGACCCGATGGCGCACCCCGTGGGCACCGGGCCGTTCCGCCTCGCGCAGTGGCGGCGCAGCTCGCTGATCGTGCTCGAGCGCAACCCGCGCTTTCGCGGCGAGGTGTTCGACAGCGTCGCCGAGCCCGGCGACGAGGCGGCGCTGGCCGCGCAGCGCCACCTGCAGGGCCTCACGCTGCCGCTCGTCGACCGCGTCGAGATCGCGATCGTCGAGGAGGCGCAGCCGCGCTGGCTGGCGTTCCTGCAGGGCAAGCTCGACCTCGTCACGGTGCCGGCCGAGTTCGCACCGGTGGCGGCACCCGGCGGGCAGCTCGCGCCGTACCTGGCGCAGCAGGGCGTCGGCATGCAGCGCACGCTGACGGCGTCGACGCGGTTCACGTTCTTCAACTGCGACGACCCGGTGGTCGGCGGCAACGCGCCCGACCGCGTCGCGCTGTGCCGTGCGGTCGCCCTCGCGCTGGACAACGCCGAGCTCGTGCGGCTCGCCTGGCAGGGCCAGGGGGTGCCCGCGCAGTCGATGATCGCGCCGCACAACACCGGCTTCGACCCCACGCTCGTCAGCGAGCTCGCCCGCCCCGACCCGCCGCGCGCCAAGGCGCTGCTGGACCTGCACGGCTGGGTCGACCGCGACGGCGACGGCTGGCGCGAGACGCCCGACGGCCAGCCGCTCGTGCTGCGGCTGGCCGACGTCGGCGACCAGCGCTCGCGCCTGGTGGCCGAGCTGTGGCGCCGGCGCCTGGCCGCCGTCGGGCTGCGCTTCGCGGCCGAGTTCATGCCGTTCGCCGAACTGATCAAGCGCACGCTCGCCGGCCGGCTGCAGATGGGGGCGATGTCGTGGAACGCCGGCCCCGACGGCGACTTCTACCTCGGCCTGGCCTACGGGCCGAACGCCGGCCAGAGCAACGACGCGCGCTTCCGCCTGCGCGCCTACGACCGCCTCTACGAGCGCCAGCGCGCGCTGCCCGACGGCCCGGAGCGGCTGGCCGCGATGCGCGACTGTGTGCGCACGATGCTGGCCTACATGCCCTACATCGCGCACCTGCACCCGGTCACGGTCGACCTCGTGCAGCCGCACGTGCGCGGCTTCGTGCGCGAGCCGTTTCCCGGGCGGCCTTGGCTGCACGTCGACGTCGAACCCGGCGTGCGGTGACCCGCCCCCGCGTTCGCGGGGCGCATCGGGTATCCCCTTCACGCAGGGGACATCGGGCACCGCTATCGTGCGCGCCGTCATGCGCCGCCTCTCGTCCTGCATCGCCGTCGGCATCGCGCCGCTGTGGCTCGCCGGCTGCGCCGTGCTCGGGCCGGCGCCGCCTTCGGGGCCGGACGTCGTGCCGTTCTCCGCCAAGCGTCCCGGCACCGAGCGCTGGGTCGGCTGGCGGCCGTGGATCGTCGCCCCGGGCAAGGCGGCGACGCAGTACGAGCTCGTCGTCGACCCGCTGACGCAGCGGGTCGTCGTGCAGGCGGTGGCGGTGAAGGCGGCCTCGGGCCTGCAGCAGCCGCTGGACGTCGACCCGGCGACGCATCCGCTGCTCGAGTGGGAGTGGCGGCCGGTGCACCCGATCGCGGCGGCCGACCTCGGCGAGCGCCACCTCGACGACTCGCCGGTGCGCGTGCTGCTGTTCTTCGACGGCGACCGCGACGCGCTGCCGCCGCGCGAGCGCACGCTGATGGAGACGGCGTCGCTGCTGACCGGGCAGCCGGTGCCGTACGCGACGCTCGTTTACGCGTGGGACAACCGCCGCCCGCCCGGCACCGTGGTGCCCCACGCGGCGACGCGGCAGGTGAAGACGGTGGTGGCCGGCCACGGCTTCGCGCCGCCGCCGGGCTGGCAGCGCCTGCGCCGCCACTACGTCGACGACTACCGGCGCGCCTTCGGCACCGCACCGGGGCGGCTCGTCGGCGTCGGCATCCTGACCGACAGCGACAACACGGCGTCGGAGGCGGTGGCCTACTACGGCGACATCCGGCTGCTGCCGGCGCCGCGCGACGGCGCCGGCAACGACGCCGCGGTCGACACGGCGGCGCGCTGACCGCCCGGCGCCGCGGGTCCGCCCCGGTGCGGCGCACGCGCTGCGCGGGGCACACTGGGGGCATGCCGCAACCCGAACCCCGCATCGATGTCTACCTGCGCTGGCTGCGCGAGCGGCGCGGCCTCGCGTTCTCGGCCGCCGACCCCGCCGCCTACGACGCGCTGTGGCGCTGGTCGACGGCCGACCTCGAGGCGTTCTGGCGATCGGTGTGGGACTACTTCGACCTGCGTTCGGCCACCCCGGTCGAACGCGTGCTGGCCGACGCGTCGATGCCCGGTGCGCGCTGGTTCCCGGGCGCGACGCTGAACTACGCGCAGCAGGCGCTGCGCCACGCCGACGCCGCGCACGCCGCCGGCCACCCGGCGATCGTGCACGCCGACGAGGGCATGCTCGCGCGCGGCGAGCTCGGCCAGGTGCCGTGGCCGGGCCTGAGGCGCCAGGTCGCCTCGCTCGCCGCGCGTCTGAGGTCGATGGGCGTGGCGCCCGGCGACCGCGTCGTCGCCGTGCTGCCGAACACGCCGGAGACGGTGGTCGCCTTCCTCGCCTGCGCGAGCATCGGGGCCGTGTGGTCGGTGTGCTCGCCCGACATGGGGCCGGTGGCCGTGCTCGACCGCTTCCGCCAGATCGCGCCGAAGGTGCTGATCGCCGGCGACGGCTACGTCCATGGCGGCGTCGCCCACGACCGCCGGCCGCTGCTGCACCAGCTGCTGGCCGAGCTGCCGACGGTGACCGACGCCGTCGTCTGGCCGCGGCTCGACACCGCCACCGACCCGGCCGAGTTCGCCGCCCCGCACCGCCGCGCGCACGACCTGCGCGCGCTGCTGGCCGACGACGCCGCGTTCGAGCCGCTGCTGCTGCCGTTCGACCATCCGCTGTGGATCGTCTACTCCAGCGGCACCACCGGCCTGCCGAAGGCGATCGTGCACGGCCACGGCGGCATCGTGCTCGAGGCGCTGAAGCTCGGCGTGCTGCACAACGACGTCGGCGCCAGCGTCGACACCGGCGACCGCTTCCACTGGTACAGCTCGACCGGCTGGATCATGTGGAACGCCCAGGTCGGCGGCCTGCTCGGCGGCACGACGATCTGCCTGTTCGACGGCAGCCCGGCGGGCCCGCACGGCGCGCCGGACTGGTCGACGCTGTGGCGCTTCGCCGGTCTCGCCGGGGCGACGTTCTTCGGCGCCGGCGCGGCGTTCTACGCCTCTTGCCTGAAGGCGGGCGTCGAGCCGCAGGCGGTGGCCGACCTGTCGGCGCTGCGCGCGGCGGGCTCCACCGGCTCGCCGCTCCCGGCCGAGGGTTACCGCTGGATCTGGGAGCGGCTGCCGCGCGTGGACGGCGAGCGCATCTGGCTGACCTCGATCTCGGGCGGCACCGACTTCGCCGGCGCCTTCATCGGCGGCCTGCGCACGCTGCCGGTGGTCGAAGGCGAGATGCAGTGCCGCTGCCTCGGTGCCGCCGTCGAGGCATGGGACGAGCAGGGCAGGCCGCTCGTCGACGAGGTCGGCGAACTGGTGTGCACGAAGCCGATGCCGTCGATGCCGCTGTACCTGTGGAACGATCCCGACGGCGCAAGGCTGCACGACAGCTACTTCGACGTCTACCCCGGCGTGTGGCGCCACGGCGACTGGATCCGCATCACGCCGCGCGGCGGCGCGATCATCTACGGCCGCAGCGACGCGACGATCAACCGCCACGGCATCCGCATGGGCACGGCCGAGCTGTACCGCGCGGTCGAGGCGCTGCCCGAGGTGCTCGACAGCCTCGTCGTCGACCTCGAGTACCTCGGCCGCGAGAGCTACATGCCGCTGTTCGTCGTGCTGCGCGACGGCGTCGTGCTCGACGACGCGCTGACCCGGCGCATCCGCGACGAGATCAGGGCGGCGCTGTCGCCTCGCCACGTGCCCAGCGAGATCGTGCAGGTGCAGGCGATCCCGCGCACGCTGTCGGGCAAGAAGATGGAGCTGCCGGTCAAGAAGCTGCTGCTCGGCGCCGACCCCGCCAAGGTGATGAACCGCGACGCGATGGCCAACGCCGACTGCGTCGACTGGTTCGTCGCGTTCGCGCGCCGCCGGCGGGCCGGCGGCTCCTGATCAGCGCTGCGCCAGCGCGACGATCTGCGCCGCGGGCAGCGCGCCCGACTGGCGCGCCACCTCGCGCCCGCGCTGCAGCTTGACCAGCGTCGGGATGCTGCGGATGCCGAACTTCGCCGCCGTGCGCTGCGCCTCGTCGCTGTTGACCTTGACGAACAGCACGCGCCCCTTGAGCTGGCGCGCCGCCTGCTCGAACTGCGGCGCCATGATCCGGCACGGGCCGCACCACGGGGCCCAGAAATCGACCAGCACCGGCAGGTCGGTGGCCTGCACGACGCGGTCGAAGCTGGCGTCGTCGAGCTCGACGGGGTGGCCGTCGAGCAGCGGCTGGCCGCACTTGCCGCACACCGGGTCGTCGCCGAGGCGCTCGGTGGGCACGCGGTTGGTCGCGCCGCAGCGGGCGCAAGCCACATGGGCAGATTTGGTCTCCATGCCTCGGACATGGGGTCGCGCCGCGCGATGGCAAGGGGTCGGGGCTACGGCGGCGGCGCCCGGCGCCGATATCGCGGCGATGAGCTTCACCGACACCGAACCGCAGGAACTCGCCCCGGCGGACGCGCGCCGCACGCCGCTGCCCGAGCTGCCGGCCACGCACGACGCGCTGTGGGACGCGCTGCACGCGGCGCCGCACCGCCGCGCCGCGCACCTCGGCGAGGCGCTCGTCGAACGCGGGCTGATCGACCGCGCGACGCTGCGCGACGCGCTGCGGCGCCAGGCCGGCACGCGCCCGCACCAGCTGCTCGGCCAGTGGCTCGTCGAGGCCAGCGCGATCACGCCGGCGGCGCTGCACACCGCGCTCGCGCAGTGGCTCGGCGTGCCGGTGGTCGACCCGCGGCGGCTCGCCCCGCAGCCCGAGGCGCTGGCGCGCATCCCGGCCGCCGAGGCCGAGCGCGAGACCGTGCTGCCGCTCATGGTGCGCGACGACACGCTCGTCGTCGCCGTGCCCGACCCCTGGGACACGCGGCTGCTCGACGAGCTGCGCTTCATCGCCCAGATGCGCGTGCTGCCGGCGATCGCGCTGCCGGGCACGCTCGCGGCGGCGGTCGCCGCCGCCTACCGCCACAATGCAGCGCCGCCGGCGCGCGCCGGCAGCGCGCCGCCGCGCAGCGTGCGCGAGCTCGCGGCCGAGCTCGCCGCGGCCGGCGAGGCGGACGCCGACGCCGACGCCAACGTCGTCTCCGAGGCCGACAACACGCTGGTGCGACTGGTCAACCGGCTGATCGCCGACGCGATCGCGCAGGGCGCGTCGGACATCCACGTCGAGACCGCCGAGGCGCCGCGGCCGGTGCGCATCCGCATGCGCATCGACGGCGACCTCGTGCACTGCCTGGACCTGCCGGCGCGCTACCGCTTCGCCCTCGTCGCGCGGCTCAAGATCATGGCCGACCTCGACATCGCCGAGCACCGCAAGCCGCAGGACGGCAAGATCGACTTCGCGCGCTTCGGCGGCGCCAAGGTCGAGCTGCGCATGGTCACGGTGCCCACGGTGCACGGGCTCGAGGACGTCGTGCTGCGCCTGCTGTCGGGGCTGAAGCCGCTGCCGCTGGACGACATCGGGCTGTCGGAGCGCAACCTCGCCGGCCTGCGCTCGGTGATGGCCAAGCCCTACGGCCTGATCCTCGTCTGCGGCCCCACCGGCAGCGGCAAGACGACGACGCTGCACTCGGTGATGCGCGAACTCAACACCGAGCAGCGCAAGATCTGGACCGCCGAGGACCCGGTCGAGATCACGCAGGAGGGCCTGCGCCAGGTGCAGATGAACGCGCGCATCGGCTGGACCTTCGCCGCCGCGATGCGCACCTTCCTGCGCGCCGACCCCGACGTCATCATGATCGGCGAGATGCGCGACGAGGAGACGGCGCGCATCGCCGTCGAGGCGTCGCTCACCGGCCACCTCGTGATGAGCACGCTGCACACCAACTCGGCGCCCGAGAGCATCACGCGGCTGCTCGAGATCGGGCTGGATCCGTTCACGTTCTCCGATTCGCTGCTGGCGATCCTCGCCCAGCGCCTGGTGCGCCGGCTGTGCCCGGCGTGCCGCGCGCGCGAACCGCTCGACGACGCGGCGCTCGCCGCGCTGGCGCACCAGTACCTGGCCAGCGGCGCGCCGCAGGGGCTCGACGAAGCGGCGCTGGTCGCCCGCTGGCGCGCCCGCCACGGCGACGCCCGCGGCCGCCTGTTCCACTACCGCCACGTCGGCTGCGACGCCTGCGGCGGCAGCGGCTACCGCGGCCGGCTCGGCATCCACGAGCTGATGCTCGCCGATGAAGAAGCGCGCGAGCGCATCCGCCGCCGCGCCCCGGCGGCGCAGCTGCAGGCCGCGGCGCTGGCCACCGGGATGGTGACGCTGCGCCAGGACGGCATCGAGAAGATGCTCGCCGGGCTGACCGATTTGCCCGAGGTGATCGCGGCGACGAACCAGTGAGTGCGGGCGGCGGGGCGTCGCCCTGACGGCGCCAGCGTGGGCAAGTCGTACGGATTCGCTTTCGATCGCATGGAAGCAGTGTCTGGCCACGGCCCTCTGCCGACATTGACCGTTCGCTTTGAGTGGCCTGCGTAGGTTGGCGCGGCAAAGCGCCGTGCGCGCAGGCGGCGGCGCTTCACCTCGGCGGCCAGCGCTGCGCGCTGGCTGCCCTGCGCTACTCGCGCCCGTGGCCCGGCGCCGAACTCGCTGCGCTCGCCTTCGGCTCACTGCGCTCGAACAAAGGCGCCGAGTTCGATCACGAAGCGCGCTCGCGCGCGCGGCCACGGGCGCTGCGTTGCTCGGCGCCTCCGAGGCGCGCC
>CALIDR010000323.1 GCA_938022295.1 uncultured Burkholderiaceae bacterium | reverse complement strand
GCGCGCCGCGAGCCGCGCTCACGGCGGCGGTTCGTCGGCGTCGAAGCGGTCGATGATCGCGCGCAGCTGCCGCTGCAGCCGCTTGCGCTCGGCCGCCGGCACGCCGGCGAGCTGGCGCGCCTCGTGCGCGGCCGCCGCCGCCAGCAGCGGCGCGACGCGCCGGCGGCCGGCCGCGGTCAGCGCCACCGGCGCGCGGCGCGCGTCGCCGGGGTCGGCGCGGCGCTCGACCCAGCCCTGGTGCGCCAGGCGGTCCAGCGCCTTGGTCAGCGTCGGCTGCTTGGCGAGCACCTCGCGCGACAGCGCCCCCACCGGCAGCGGCTCGCGGTCGGCGAGCACCGCGAGCACGCGCCATTCCAGCGACGTCAGCCCGGCGGCGCGCACCTGCGCCTCGAAGCCGCGCCACAGGGCGTGGCTGGCGCGCGCCAGCAGGTACACCAGGTGGTCGTCGAGGAAGGGGCGCATCGCGGCGTGCGGGTCGGCGGCACTTGCGCGAGATCAATGAATTTTCATATATTAGCGCGACGATGGCTGCCGCGTCCCTGCCCCCGATCCCGCCCGCGGCCGCGCCGCCCGACGCGGGCGAGCTGCGCGCCGCGCTCGGCCGCTTCGCCACCGGCGTCACGATCGTCACCTGCCGCGGGACCGACGGCCTGCCGGTGGGGCTGACGTGCAATTCGTTCAACGCCCTGTCGCTCGACCCGCCGCTCGTGCTGTGGTCGCTGCGCAGCGCGAGCTCGAACGCGCCGGCGTTCGCGGCGGCCGGGCACTTCGCGGTCAACGTGCTCGCCGAGGACCAGATCGAGCTGTCGCGCCGCTTCGCCAGCAGCACGGCCGACAAGTTCGCCGCCGGCGTCTGGCACGAGGGCGCCGGCGGCGCGCCGATGCTCGTCGGCGCGACGGCGGTGTTCGAGTGCGCGACGGTGTCGCGCCAGGAGACCGGCGACCACCTGCTGTTCGTCGGCCGCGTGCTGCGGCTGACCGACGCGCCGCTGCCGCCGCTCGTCTTCCACGGCGGGCGCTACCACATGCTGGGGGAGATCCTGTGATCGGCGACGCCGGCGTCGAGGCGACGTGGATCGACGCCTTCGAGCACGTCTTCGGCCTGTGCGGCGTGAAGGCCGACGACGTGTGCGCGGTGCTGTCGGAAACGCGCAGCCGGCGCGACCTCGTGCGGCTGGCCGAACTCGGCCTCGCGCGCCGCGGCGCCCGCGCGTTCCACGTCGTGCTGCCGCGGCGCGCGCACGCGGCGCCGGTGCCGGTGCGCTCGACCGGAGCGTCGGACGCGATCGGCGGGCTGGACGCCGTTGTCGCCGCGCTCGCGCGCTGCACCTTCGTCGCCGACTGCACCGTCGAGGGCCTGATGCACGCCGCCGAGCTGCCGCAGATCCTCGCCGGCGGCGCGCGCGTGCTCTACGTCAGCCACGAGCACCCGGAGATCCTCGAGCGCTGCCTGCCCCGGCCCGAGGACGAGGCGCCGGTGCGCGACGCGATGCGCCGCCTGAAGGCGGCCGCGCGGATGACGGTGACGTCGGATGCCGGCACCGACCTCGCGGTCGACCTCGCCGGCGCGCGCGTCGGCGGCGTGTGGGGGTTCACGCACCGGCCCGGCACGCTGTCGCACTGGCCCGGCGGCCTCGTGCTCGCGTTCCCGGCCGCCGGCAGCGTGCGCGGCACGCTGGTGCTCGACCGCGGCGACGTCAACCTCACGTTCAAGCGCTACCTCGCCGACCCGGTGCGGCTCGTGATCGCCGACGACCACGTCGTCGAGGTCGGCGGTGACTCGCCCGACGCGCAGCTGATGCGCGGCCACTTCGCCGCCTGGGCCGAGCACGAGGGCGACCGCTCGGCCTACGCGGTGAGCCACGTCGGCTGGGGCCTGAACCGCCGCGCGCGCTGGGACGCGATGACGTTCTACGACAAGGCCGACTTCAACGGCACCGAGCTGCGCGCGTTCGGCGGCAACTTCCTGTACTCGACCGGCGCCAACGAGGTCGCTGGCCGCCACACGCTCGGCCACTTTGACCTGCCGCTGCGCGGCTGCACCGTCGCGCTCGACGGCACGGTCGTCGTCGAGCGCGGAGCGCTGGCATGAACGGCCGGCTCGTCACCGCCGCGCCGCTCGCGCACTGGCGCTGGGGCGCGGGCGACACCGCCGTCGTGATGCTGCACGGCGTGGGCGGCGGGCGCGACGCCTGGAGCGACGCCACCGGCGGCACCGGTGCCGCCGTCGCCGCGGCGGGCTTCCTCGCCGTCGCGCCGGACCTGCCCGGCTACGGCGACTCGCCGCCGATCGACCCCTACGACATGGCCGGGCTCGCCGCTGCCGTCGGCGCGCTCGTCGAGCACCTCGGCGCGCGGCGCGCCGTGCTCGTCGGCCACAGCATGGGCGGCATGGTCGCGCAGGAGCTCGTCGCGCGCCGCCCGGGTCTCGTGCACGGTCTCGTGCTCAGTGGCACGTCGCCGGCCTTCGGCAGGCCCGGCGGCGACTGGCAGCAGCGCTTCCTCGCCGAGCGGCTCGCGCCGCTGGACGCCGGGCAGGGCATGGCGGCCCTCGCGCCGGGTCTGGCGCGCGGGATGGCCGGCGCCGACGCCGACCCGGCGCGCGTCGAGCGCTGCGCCGCGCTGATGGCACGCGTGCCCGAGGCCACCTACCGCGCCGCGCTGCACGCCATCGTCGGCTTCGACCGCCGCGCCGACCTCGCGCGCATCGCCGTGCCCACGCTCGTGATCGCCGGCGAGCACGACCGCAACGCCGCCCCCGCGGTGATGGAACGCATGGCGCAGGCGATCCCCGGCGCCGAGTACGCGTGCCTGCCCGGCGTCGGCCACCTCGCCAACATGGAGGCACCGGCCGCGTTCCACGCCGTGCTGCTCGCCTTCCTGCGCCGCCGCTTCGCGCCCTGACCTCCGCCCACCCGTTTCGACCGTCCGCCACTGCCGAGGACCGCCCCATGGCCGCCGTACCCGCCGAAACCGCCGTCCCCGCCAACGTGCCGTCGCACATCGCCGGCAACGCCGCCACGCTGACGCCGCTGCAGCGCGAGCTGATCGGGCGCGCCGCCGAGCTCGGCCGCACGCGCTTCGCGCCGCGCGCGGCGCGCCACGACCGCGAGGCGAGCTTCCCGTTCGACAACTACCGCGACCTGCGCGACGCCGGCCTGCTCGCGATCTGCGTGCCCAAGTCCTACGGCGGGCTCGGCGCCGACTTCGCGACCTACGTCATGGTCGCCGCCGAGATCGGCCGCTGGTGCGGCTCGACGGCGCTCAGCTACAACATGCACGTGTGCTCGTGCATGTGGAGCGGCTTCATCGCCGACGCGCTCGACATGACGCCGGCGCAGCGCGCCGACCACGAGCGCATCCGCGCGATCCACTACGCGCGCATCGTCGACGAGGGCAAGGTCTACTCGCAGCCGTTCTCCGAGGGCGGCGCCGCCGCCGCGGGCAAGGCGCCGTGGGGCACGCTGGCTGCGCGCGTGGACGGCGGCTACGTCGTCAACGGCAAGAAGATCTTCGCCTCGCTCGCCGGTGCGGCCGACTACTACGGCGTCCTGTGCACGCTCGACCGGCCGGGGGCGACGCAGCGCGACTCGCTGTACCTCGCCGTGCCGGCCGACGCGAAGGGCGTCACCGTCACCGGCGAGTGGGACCCGCTCGGCATGCGCGGCACCGTCAGCCGCACGCTGCTGTTCGACGACGTGTTCGTGCCCGACGAGGCACGGCTGATGCCCGAGGGCCTGTACTTCCAGGCCGCGAGCCGCTACCCGCACATGTTCGCGACGCTGTCGCCGACCTACATGGGCATCGCGCAGGCGGCGTACGACTTCACGGTGCAGTACCTGCGCGGCGAGGTGCCGGGCACGCCGCCGGTCAAGCGGCGCATGTACCCGACCAAGCAGGTCGCGGTGGCCGAGATGCGCATCAAGCTCGAGCAGACGCGGGCGCTGTTCCTGCAGAACGCGCGCGACGCGCGTGTCGACCCCGACAAGGACACGCGCATGCGGCTGCTCGCGGCGCACTACACGATCATGGAGAACGCCAACGACCTCTGTCGCCTCGCGATCCGCACCTGCGGCGGGCAGAGCATGCTGAAGTCGCTGCCGCTCGAGCGCCTGTACCGCGACAGCCGTTGCGGCTCGCTGATGCTGCCGTGGACGGCCGAGCTGTGCATCGACCGCCTCGGGCGCGAGTGCCTGTACGAGGGCGGCGAGCGCGACGAAGCGATCGAAGCCTGAGCGCGGTGGCTGCCGCCGTGGCCGACGGTCCGTGGGCGCGCATCGCCGCGCAGGCGGCACGCCGGCCCGACGTGCCGGCGATCGTCGCCGCCGGCCGCACCTGGAGCTACGCCGACCTCGCGGCCGAGGTCGACGCCGCCGTCGCCGCGTGGCGCGCGCGCGGGCTGGGGGCCGGCGCGAGCCTCGGCTGGCTCGGGGTGAACACGCCGGCGATGCTCGTCGCGCTGTTCGCCTGCGAGGCGATCGGCGCGCGCTTCGTGCCGCTGAACTGGCGGCTGGCGCCGGCCGAGCTCGCGGCGATCGTCGAGCA
>CALIDR010000322.1 GCA_938022295.1 uncultured Burkholderiaceae bacterium | reverse complement strand
CACCATGCGTTCGATGATCGACTCGCCGCCCGAGCCGGCTGCCCATCAGCCGGCCAAACACCCCCTCTCGACCGCCACCAGGCTCATTCCTCGTCGGAATCACGGGCCCGGCTCCAGGCTCATACCTCGTTGGAAAAGACTCGACCTTGACGCCCGCCATCACGAGGCCTAAAGTCGGCTCGACTGCATTGGGGGCGCGGCAGGCACGTTCACGGCCGCTGCGCCCGGCCCGTCGACCCTTCCGATCACGAGAGAGCATCCATGCCGGTCAAGCAGCTGAACCACTTCTCGATCCGCACCACCGACATGGAGGCCACGCGCCGCTTCTACACGCAGGTGCTGGGCTTTACCGAAGGGCCGAGGCCGCCGTTCCCGTTCCCGGGCATCTGGCTCTACTCGGGCGACACGACCTCCTACGACAACGCGACCGTGCACGTGATCGGCATCGACCCGAACGACCCGGAGGGCCTGAAGAAGTACCTTGGCGACCGCGATCCCGCGTCGCTAAAGGGGACCGGCACGGTCGACCACATCGCCTTCTACGCCACTGGACTGGTCGAGATGAAAGGCAAGCTCGCCTCGCTGGGCGTGCCCTTCCGCGAGCGCACGGTCCCGGTGCTCGGCCTGCACCAGGTCTTCCTCGACGACCCGAGCCAGGTCGTCATCGAGCTCAACTACCCCGCGGCCGAGCTGGGCGCCGCCTAATGCCGCGCGCGCTGATCGCGGGCGGCTCGCTGGCCGGGCTGGCCGCTGCGAACCTGCTCGCCCGTCGCGGCTTTGACGTCGACGTCTTTGAGCGCACCGAGACCTCGCTGGAGGGGCGCGGCGCCGGCATCGTCACCCACCCCGAACTGCTGGACGGCCTTGAGGCCTGCGGCGCCCGCGTCGATCCGACGGTAGGCGTGTACGTGCCGGGGCGCGTCACCTACGCGCGCGACGGCAGCGTGGTGGGTACGCGCGACGCCCCGCAGATCCTCACCTCGTGGCAGCGTCTGTACTGGCTGCTGCGCGAGCCGCTGCCCGACGCGCGCTATCACCTCGGCCGCCGCCTCGAGCGCGTCGAACAGACCGCCGGCTCGGTGATCGCACACTTCTCCGACGGCAGCCGCGAAACCGGCGACCTGCTGGTCGGCGCCGACGGCATCCGTTCGCAGGTGCGCGCGCAGCTGCTGCCCTCGGCCGTGCCGCAGTACGCCGGTTACGTGGCTTGGCGCGGCCTCACCGCCGAGGCATCGCTGAGCGACGCCGCGCGCGAGGCGCTGTTCTGCAAGTTCGCGTTCTGCCTGCCCGAGTCCGAGCAGATGCTTGGCTACCCGGTAGCCGGCCAGCGGAACTCGGTGGCGCCGGGCACACGCGCGTTCAACTTCGTCTGGTACCGGCCGGTGGACGAGTGCGAGATGCTGCCGCGGATGCTCATCGACGCGAGCGGGCGCCGCCACGACGCCGGCATCCCGCCGCACCTGATCGACCGCAAGTGGATTGACGCGATGTACGCCGACGCGGACCGGCTGCTTTCGCCGCAGTTTGCCGAAGTGGTCCGCAAGGCCGACCAGCCTTTCTTCCAGCCGATCTTCGACCTGGTATCGCCGCGGCTAGCCTTCGGCCGCGTCGCGCTGATCGGCGACGCGGCCTTCGTCGCGCGCCCGCACGTGGGCATGGGCGTGGCGAAGGCGGTCAGCGACGCGCTTGCGCTCGCCGACTCGGTGTCGGCCTCTTGGTCCGACGGCCGCGGCATCGAGGCGGGCCTGCGCGACTACGAGGCGATGCGCCAGCCCTCGGGCGTGGCCATCGTGGACCGCGCGCGCCAGCTCGGCGCCTACATGCAGGCGCAGCTCAGCACGCCCGAGCAGCGCGCCGCCGCCGCGCGCTACCGCACGCCCGAGAGCGTGATGGCCGAGACCGCGCTGCACGCCGACTACTGGACCAATCCTGGGCGCCGCCGGCTGCCTGCGTGGGCCGGTTTGGCCTGAAGACCGACGCGTCCGGCACAGGCGCGCCGGCGATCCGCGCGTCCGCGGCGGCGTCGTCGCGCCGGCCCGGAGGTCGGACTCGATCCCTGCGGGGCGGCTGTGCCTATAATCGTCCCAGGGGACCCCCCGGGAAGAAACAAGACGACTCGAGGAGACAGACACTCATGGGGCATCACTCGCCTAGCCGCCGTCGCGTCGTGGCCGCGACCGCCGTCGCGGCTTCTTCGCCTTTCTGGTTCAATTTTGCGCGCGCCCAGGGCGCGCCGATCCGCATTGGTTTCCCGGTGCCGCTCACCGGCCCCTTCGCGGCCGAGGCGCAGGACCAGGTCCGAGCCGCCGAGATCGCCATCAAGGAGTTCAACGATGCGGGCGGCTTCCAGGGCCGCATGGCGGAGCTGCTCGTGCGTGACGACAAGCTGAACCCCGGCGAGGCCGCCACCCGCACCCTCGAGCTGATCGAGAAGGACAAGGTCAACTATGTGGTCGGCTCGCTGTCGGCCGCGGTGCAGCTCTCGATCAACAACGTCACGAAGGACCGCAAGGTCCTATTCAACTCGATCAGCCAGTCCGATGCGATCAACGAGGCCAAGGACTGGAGCCCCTACACCTTCCACGAGGCGCTCAACCCGCACATGACCGCGGGCGCCGTCGGCAGGCACATGTACAAGGCGGGCGCGAAGCGCGTCGCCTTCCTCACCGCCGACTACGCGTACGGCCACGAGATGGTCCGCGGCTTCATCACCGCCGGCAAGCCCTTCAATATCGAGGTGGTCGCCGACATCCGCCACCCGCTGGGCGCCTCCGACTACTCGGCCTTCCTGCCGCGCATCCAGGCGCTCAAACCCGACGTGCTCTTCTGCTGCAACTTCGGTCGCGACCTGCTGAACTCGGTGAAACAGGCCACCGACTTCGGCCTGAAGTCGACCACGAAGATCGCCGCGCCGGTGCTGCTCTACACGGCGCGTGTGGCCGGCGGCCCGGACCCTTTCGAGGGCGTGGTGGGCGGCACGTCGTACTACTGGCGCCTCGAGGACACCGTCCCCTCGGCCAAGGCCTTCAACGACAAGTTCCGCGCGGCCCACGGCGGCGCCGTGCCGTCGGACTACGGCGCGCTCGGCTACGCGGGCGTGCGCAGCGTGCTCACCGCGGTGCGCAACGCTGGCTCCACCGACACCGACAAGGTGATCGCAGCAATGCGCGCGCTGAAGTACGACTTCTACAAGGGGCCGCAATACTACCGCGCCTGCGACCACCAGTCGGTGCAGAGCGTGCTGATCGTGCAGTCGAAGTCGACGAACATGAAGGACAAGAACGACGTCTTCGACATCGTCGCGGTTGAGCAGCCCAACGAGGCCAACCTGCGGACTTGCCAGGAATTGGGCCACAAGGCCTGACGACGGGCGCTCCGCGGCCTCGGCGCGCCGCCCTCGGGGCGGCG
>CALIDR010000321.1 GCA_938022295.1 uncultured Burkholderiaceae bacterium | reverse complement strand
GGCCGGGGCCGGCGGCCGCGGGCGCGCGCGCGGCTTCGGCGGTGCCGGCGCCGCCGGCGGCGGCTCGGCCGGCCGCAGCTCGCGCACGAACGCGACCTCGATCGGCGGCGGCCGCCGCTCGCCGGCGAACAGCGGCCGCGTCATCCGCTCGCCGAGCGTCGAGGCGACGAAGAGGTGGGCACCGAGCACCGCGAGCACGAGCCCCGCCGCGGCCCAGCGCCTCGCCCGCCGCCCGCTGGATGGTCGCCCTGCCGCCGGCCGCGGATTCAGGAGCGGTGCAGCCATGCGCGGCGCCGCTGCGCCGCCGCCTCCGGCGCCTGGTCATCGACCGCAAGGCGCCACGGCCGCGGCGGCTCGGCCGGCGGCGCGACCTCGACGCGGTGCAGGCGCTGGTCGCGCGCCAGCAGCAGCTCGAACGGCCGCCCGGCGGCGAGCCACTGCTGCGCGTCGTCGAGGCGGCGGATGCGCCAGCCGTCGACGGCGAGCAGCTCGTCGCCGGCGGCCACGCCGGCGCGCTCGGCCGCGCCGCCGCGCAGCACCGTCTTGACCTGCACGCCGCCCACCGCGCTCTCGGCCAGCCGCAGGCCGATCGCGGCCGCGAGGCCCGGCGCCGCGTCCGGCGTCGCGGCCACGCCCACGGCCTCGAGCAGCGCCGGCAGCGGCAGGTCGTCGGTGCCGTGCACCCAGCCGCGCAGCAGGTCGGCCGCCGCCGGCGCGCCGGATTCGGCCACCACGGCGAGGATGTCGTCCTCGCCCACCGGCCCGCCGCCGCTGCGCGCCCACAGCCGCCGCATCACGGCGTCGAGGTCGCCGTGGCCGTCGCGGCGCAGCGTGAGGTCCAGCGCCAGCGCGACGAGCGCGCCCTTCGTGTAGTAGCTGACGGTGGCGTTGGGCGTGTTCTCGTCGTTGCGGTAGTACTTGACCCAGGCGTCGAAGCTCGCCTGGGCCAGGCTCTGCACCTGCCGCCCCGGGGTGGCGAGCACGCCGTTGAGCGCCTTGGCGACGAGCTTCAGGTAGCGCGCCTCGTCGATCAGGCCGGCGCGCGCGAGGATCAGGTCGTCGTAGTACGAGGTGAAGCCCTCGAAGAACCACAGCAGCTCGGTGTAGTTCTCGCGGCTGTAGTCGATCGCCGCGAACTCGCGCGGGCGCAGCCGCTTGACGTTCCAGGTGTGGAAGTACTCGTGGCTGATCAGGCCGAGCAGCGTCACGTAGCCGTCGCCGGGGGCGGCGGCCGGGGTGTCGCGGCGCGGCAGGTCGCGGCGCGAGGCGAGGAGCGCCGTGCTCGCGCGGTGCTCGAGGCCGCCGTAGCCCTCGTCGACGGCGTGCAGCATGAACACGTAGCGCGACATCGGCAGCTCGCGCCGCCGCCGGCCGTGCCAGAACGCGATCTGCGCCTCGCAGATGCGGCGCATGTCGGCGAGCAGCCGCTCGCCGTCGAAGCTCGGCCAGGCGCCGGCGACGACGCATTCGTGGGCCACGCCGGCGGCCTCGAAGCGGCCGCGCCAGAACGGCCCGAGCGTGAACGGGTGGTCGACCAGTTCGTGGTAGTCGGCGGCCACCCAGGCGTGGCGGGCGCCGGGCTGCACCGGCATCGCGGTGGCGACGTCCCAGCCTCGCGGCAGGGGCCCGAGCGTCAGCTCGTGCGGCTCGTCCTCGCGCCCCTCGGCGCGCAGGAACAGGCTGGTGCCGTTGAAGAAGCCGCGCCCGGCGTCGAGGTACGCCGCGCGCACCGAGGGGTCGTAGGCGTCGACGAGCATCGTCACGACGAGCGCCGTCGACCCGTCGCAGTCGGCGCGCCAGGTGCTCTTGTCGAGCTGCACCAGCGGCACCGCGCGCGCGCCCTGCCGCGCCTCCAGCCGCGACAGGTGGCGGCCGAACTCGCGCACCATGTAGCTGCCGGGGATCCACACCGGCAGGCTCAGCCGCTGCGCCGCCTCGGGGCGCGGCAGCGTCAGCGTCACGCGGTACTGGCGCGCGTGCGGGTCGGCGAGCTCGACGTGGTAGCGGATCATGGGCTCAGAGGGCCAGCGCGAGCGCGCCGGCCGCGCAGCATGCCGCCGCGACGGCGCTCAGCTGCCCGCGCAGCGGCAGCCAAGGCGCGAGGCCGTGGCGCGGGTAGACGGTGCGGTCGACGGCATAGCAGACGACGAGCATCGCCGCCAGCACCGCCTGCCCGGCGGCCGGCGGCAGCAGCAGCGCCGCCCATGCGACCAGCGACGGCACGACGCCCCAGGCGAAGCGTGCCGCGTCGCCGCGCGCGAAGCCCAGGCCCCAGTGGATGCCGCCGAGGACCGAGACGATGACCGCGCCGTATCCGGCCAGCGCGGCCACCGCGGCGGCCTGCAGCGCCGGGTCGGCGAACCACAGCGCGAGCGCGCCGCCGACGAACGGGATCAGCCCCGCGTAGCCGAGCAAGCGCGCGGCGCTAGGCAGTGCGGCAACGGCAACGGGCGGGGCGGTGTTCATCGCGGCGCATTGTGGCCGCACCCCGCCGCCCGCCGCGCGACGACGGAAATCCCGTGTGCCCTGTCGGTGCCCGGGCAGCACGCGAGGGGCGGACCGACGCCGGCTGTCAATCAGTCGCAGCCACTCGTCGGCGGGCGATCACGGCCCGAGGGGAACGGTCAGCGTGACCGGCTGAACGTCGGCGATGTGGCGGACACGGGTCGGTCGACCATCGGCCCTGACGGGCCGGACTCGGCCCTCTGCCGACATTGACCGTTCGCTTTGAGCGGCCTGCATAGGTTGGCGCGGCAAAGCGCCGTGCGCGCGGGCGGCGGCGCTTTGCGACATCGACGAGCACTGCGAAGGCGAGCACGGGCACGCAGTCGCACGGCTCCACGGTGGACATCGCGCCAGGCGGCACCCGCTGCGGGCGAACTGTGTGGCGGCGAGCAGCGGAGGACCGGGGTCGGCGCGCGTGAGCGCGCTTCATGATCGAACTCGCGGCGGTTGTCCGAGCGCAGCGACCGCAGGGAGCGCAGCGAGTTCTGCCGCGCGACCCCGGGCCGAGCAGCGCAGCGCAGTCGGCCCGCAGGGCCGACCGCCACAGGGTGAGCCCGCAGCGGGTGCCGCCTGGCGCGACGCCGCGACCGCCGCACATCGCCCGAAAAGAACCGACCTTCGCGAACGCGCCCAAAGGGCCGAAATCAAACGTTCACTTTAGGCACATCCGGCGCGAAGGCGCATCAGCCGCTGGTGGCGAGCACGCGCAGGATCTCTCGCCCGTAGGCGTCGAGCTTCTTCGCGCCGACGCCGCCGATGCCAGCGAGCGCATCGAGCGTGGCCGGCGCCTCGCGCGCCATCTCGGCGAGCGTCGCGTCGTGGAAGATGACGTAGGCCGGCAGCCCGTGCTCGCGCGCGACCTCGGCGCGCCACGCCTTCAGCGCGGCGAAGCGCGCGAGCGCCGGCGCATCGAGCGGCAGCGGCGGCGCGCGGTCTTTCGCATCGCGCCGCGACGCCTTCGCGCGCACCGGCGCCGCGCTCGGCCGGCGCAGCCGCAGCGCGACTTCGCCGCGCAGCACGGCGCGGCTCGAATCGGTCAGCGCGAGCGTGTGGTACTCGCCTTCGGCCTTCAGGTGGCCGAGCGCGATCAGCTGGCGCAGCACGGCGCGCCACTGCGCTTCGCTCAGGTCGGCGCCGATGCCGAACGTCGACAGCCGCTCGTGGCCGTGCTGGCGCACCTTGTCGGTGGCCTTGCCGCGCAGCACGTCGACGAGGTGGCCGGCGCCGAAAGCGTCGGGGCCGAAGCCGCGGCCGTGCTGCGCGAAGCGGTAGACGCAGCTCAGCGCCTTGCGCGCGGCCTCGGTCGCGTCCCACGTCTCGGGCGGGCTGAGGCAGTTGTCGCAGTTGCCGCAGGCTTCGCTCGGCTCGCCGAAGTAGGCGAGCAGCCGCACGCGCCGGCAGTCGGTGGCTTCGGCAAGCGCGAGCAGCGCGTCGAGCTTGTCGCGCTGCAGCCGCTTGAACTCGTCGCCGGCGGTGCTCTCGTCGATCATCCGCCGCTGCTGCACGACGTCGACCAGGCCGTACGTCATCCATGCATCGGCCGGCAGCCCGTCGCGACCCGCGCGGCCGGTCTCCTGGTAGTAGGCCTCGATGTTCTTCGGCAGGTCCAGGTGGGCGACGAAGCGCACGTCGGGCTTGTCGATGCCCATGCCGAACGCGATCGTCGCCACCATCACGAGGCCCTCCTCGCGCAGGAAGCGGTCCTGGTGCGCGCGGCGCACGTCGGCGTCGAGGCCGGCGTGGTACGGCAGCGCCGCGATATCCTCGCCCTCGAGCCACGCCGCCACCTCCTCGACCTTGCGCCGGCTTTGGCAGTAGACGATGCCCGCGTCGCCGTCGTGCTCGTCGCGCAGGAAGCGCAGCAGCTGGCGCCTGGGGTCGTCCTTCTCGACGATCATGTAGCGGATGTTCGGGCGGTCGAAGCTCGCGACGAAGGTGCGCGCACCCTGCAGCTGAAGCCGCTCGACGATGTCGGCGCGCGTCGTCGCGTCGGCGGTGGCGGTGAGCGCGACGCGCGGCACGCCGGCGTAGCGCTCGGCGAGCACCGACAGCCCCAGGTACTCCTCGCGGAAGTCGTGCCCCCACTGGCTGACGCAGTGCGCCTCGTCGATCGCGAACAGCGACAGCCGGCCGTGCTCGTGCAGCGCGTCGAGCATCGCGAGGAAACGCGGCGTGAGCACACGCTCGGGCGCGGCGTAGAGCAGCACGAGGCGGCCGCTGCGCAGCTCGCGCTCGACGGCCTGCGCCTCGTCGGCCGCGAGCGTCGAGTTGAGGAACGCGGCGTGCACGCCCGCCTCCTCGAGCGCGCCGACCTGGTCGTGCATCAGCGCGATCAAGGGGCTCACGACGACGGCGACGCCGCGGCCGGCGCGGTGGCGCACGATCGCCGGCACCTGGTAGCACAGGCTCTTGCCGCCGCCGGTGGGCATCAGCACCAGTGCGTCGCCGCCGGCGGCCACGTGCTCGACGATCGCCTGCTGGGCGCCGCGGAAGGCACCGTAGCCGAAGACTTCGTGCAGCACCGCCAGCGGCTCGGTCGGAACGGCGGCGGCGGGAGCGAGGGCTTCGGGCATGTGGACAGCAGCGGCAGGCGATGTCATGTTACGGGCTTGCCGCCCACTGCCGCAGCCCACCGATGAGCGATGCCGCCGCCTTGCGCTCGCGCCTGATCCGCAACGTCGACGAGGTCGAGCTGCAGCGCCAGCAGCGCGAGCCGCTGTACGACACGCGCTGCGGTGGCGTGTCCGACGGCACTGCCGCGCGCAAGCTCGGTGCCGGCTTCGACGTGCTCGAACCCGGCCAGCGCGGCGGCCCTCACCACGGCCGCCTGGCGCAGGAGGAGATGTTCGTGATCCTCGACGGCGAGGGCACGCTGCGGGTGGCCGGCGAACTGCTGCCGGTGCGCCGCGGCGACGTGATCTTCGTGCCGCCCGGGCCCGAGTACCCGCACCAGCTGATCAACCCGTCGCAGCGTCCGCTGCGGTACCTGTCGATCAGCACCCAGGAGCAGCCCGAAGTCTGCGTCTACCCCGACTCGGGCAAGGTCGCCGCGTACGCCCAGGGCCACCGACTGATCCAGCGCCCCGAGGCGAACCTCGACTATTGGGACGGCGAACCCTGACCCCCCGTGCGCGGCGGCAGCAGCAGCGCCGCGAGCTCGAGGTACAGCGGCCGCGTCAGCAGGCGCGCGACGCCGCTGGCCAGCAGCGCGGTGGCCATCAGGCTGAGCACCATCGCGTGGCCAGCGACCATCTCCATCACGATGATGAACGCCGTGATCGGCCCCTGCGTCGTCGCGGCGAGGAAGCCGACCATGCCGAGCGCGATCAGCGGGATCGCGCGCTCGGCACTCACGCCGGTGAGCAGCGCGATGTCGTGGCCGATGCCGGCGCCGATCGCCAGCGACGGCGCGAACACCCCGGCCGGCACGCCGGTCCACGCCGACAGCCACGTGGCGACGAACTTGAGCAGCGTGTAGACGGCCGGCAGGTCGGACTGCCCCTCCAGCAGCCCGCGTGTCGTTGCCGCGCCCGCGCCGGCCGTGGCGCCGTTGGTGACCAGCCCGATCAGCGCCACGCCGAACGCGCAGCCGGCGGCGAACCGCAGCGGGTGCTCGCGCCGCCAGCGGCTGAATCGGTCGGGCAGGCCCTGCATCGAGACGACGACGAGGCGCGAGAACAGTCCGCCGGCGAGCCCCGCGACGAGGGCCACGAGCAGCCCGGGGCCGAACAGCCCCCAGTCGAGCTGCTGCACCGCCAGCCGCCCGAAGTACGTGATGTTGCCGAAGTACGCCACCGCGACCAGGCCGGCGGTGACGATGCTGACGATCACGAGCGCGCTGTGCGTCAGGTGGCGCCGCCGCGACAGCTGCTCGAGCGCGAAGATGATGCCGCCCAGCGGCGTGTTGAACGCCGCCGCGATGCCGGCCGCCGCACCGGCCACCATCAGGTCGTGGGCGTCGATGCCGGCCGAGGGCGACAGCCAGCGCCGCGCGTGCAGCATCACGCCGGCGCCGACCTGCACCGTCGGCCCCTCGCGCCCGATCGACAACCCCGCCAGCAGGCCGGCCGAGACGAGCCAGATCTTGTGCAGCGACACGCGCAGCGACACCAGCGCGCCGCGCCGGCGTTCGTCGACGTCGTCGCCGAGCGCGGCGATGACCTGCGGGATGCCCGAGCCCATCGCCGCCGGCGCAATGCGCCGCGTCAGCCACAGCACCGCCACCGTCAGCGCCGGCGTCCAGACCAGCGCCAGCCACGGGCCCCAGTGGCCGAACCAGCCGTCGGCGCTGCGGCCGTGGGCGTGCAGTTCGCTCGCCGCCTCCGAAAGCAGCGTGAAGCCGACGACGACGAGCCCGGTGGCCACCGCGTAGGCGAACACGACGGCACGGTCGACCCACTGCCGGCCGGCGACGATCTCCTGCCGCACGTTGCGCCAGAAATCCGGCGGCGGCCCGAAGGCCGGGGGGCCAGCCGGTGGACGCTCGTCGGGCGGGCGGTCTGTCATCGCCCTCCCACCTTAGCAGGGGCCGGCGCCGCCGGCACGCTGCGGCACAATCGATCGCACCGCCTTCAACCGCCCCGACCCGCCGGAGACCGCCCATGGCCAGCGTCAACAAAGTCATCCTGATCGGCAACCTCGGCAAGGATCCGGAGGTGCGCTACACGCCCAGCGGGGCGGCCGTGTGCAACCTGCGGCTGGCGACGACGCGCCAGTGGAAGAACCGCGACTCCGGCGAGCGCCAGGAAGAGACCGAGTGGCACTCCGTCGTGCTCTACGACCGCCAGGCCGAGATCGCCGGCGAATACCTGCGCAAGGGCCGCCCGGTCTACATCGAGGGGCGGCTGAAGACGCGCAAGTGGCAGGACAAGGACGGCAACGACCGCTACACGACCGAGATCGTCGCCGAGACGATGCAACTGCTCGGCGGCCGCGAGGGAATGGCCGGCGCCGACGATGCGGGCGGCAGCGGCGCGCCGGCGCGCAGCGCCCTGGCGGCGCGTCCGGCGCCTTCGAAGCCCGCGCCGCAGAAGTCGTCGACCGGCTTCGACGACATGGACGACGACATCCCGTTCTGAACCCCCGCGCCGCGTGCCGGCGCGCCCGCTGCGGGCGGCCGATGCGGCGTTTTCCCCTCCTACCCATGTGGGCTATCGGCCGCTCCCCCATGGCGGTAATAGACGCCACGGCAGGGCTCGCACGTAATAGCGGCATGCTGGCGCAGTGGCGTCCGCCACGCCGTGGCGGCCTGCGGGCGCCGCCGACGACACGGCCCGCAGGGCGACGCACGGAGACAAACGCATGAACTTCGACAAGGAATTCGACGCCTCGGGCCTCGCCTGCCCGTTGCCAATCGTCAAGACGAAGAAGTCGCTCGCCGACATGGCCTCGGGCCAGGTGCTGCGCGTCGTCGCCACCGACCCCGGCTCGGTGTGCGACATGGCCGCCTTCGCCGAGCAGACGGGCAACGCCCTGCTGTCGTCGAGCGAGGAAGGCGGCAAGTACGTCTTCTTCCTGCGCAAGGCCTGAGGCCCCTGCCGTGACACCGATGGCCGCGCGCCGCGCGCGGCCGGGCGGCGTTCGTCCGACCCTTCCCTGAGCCGCAACCGGAGCACCGATGGCCACCAAGAAGATGGCGATCATCGCCACCAAGGGCACGCTCGACTGGGCGTACCCGCCGCTGATCCTCTCGTCCACCGCCGCCTCGCTCGGCTGGGACGTGCAGATCTTCTTCACGTTCTACGGGTTGCAGCTGCTGCGCAAGGACCTGAGCGGCATCAAGATCAGCCCGCTGGCCAACCCCGCGATGCCGATGCCGGTGCCGATGCCGGTGCTCGTGCAGGTGCTGCCGGGCATGGAGTCGGTGGCGACGATGATGATGAAGAACAAGATGAAGTCCAAGGGCGTCGCGTCGCTCGAGGAGCTGCGCTCGCTGTGCATCGAGGCCGACGTCAAGTTCATCGCCTGCCAGATGACGGTGGACCTGTTCGAGTTCAGCAAGAGCGACTTCATCGACGGCATCGAGTACGGCGGCGCGGCGATGTTCATGAAGTTCGCCGGCGAGTCCGACGTCTGCCTGTACATCTGAGCGCATACCGCAGCGAAAGGACGCAGCGATGGAAGAGGCACGCGACCTGAGCAGCCTCGTCGTCGGGGGCGGGCTGGCGCTCGGCTTCGTGTTCGGCGTGGTCGCCAACCGCGCGAACTTCTGCACGATGGGCGCGGTCTCCGACGTCGTCAACATGGGCCACTGGGGGCGCATGCGGATGTGGCTGCTCGCGATCGCGGTCGCGATCATCGGCGCCAACCTGCTGTTCCACGCCGGGCTGGTCGACCTGACGAAGTCGATCTACCAGCGCCCGTCGCTGAACTGGCTGTCGCTGCTGCTCGGCGGCGTGCTGTTCGGGGTGGGCATGTCGCTGGCCGGCGGCTGCGCGAACAAGAACCTGATCCGCGTCGGCGGCGGCAGCCTGCGCGCGCTCGTCGTGCTGACGTTCCTCGGCATCTCGGCGTACATGACGCTCAAGGGGCTGTTCGGCCAGTGGCGCTCGAGCTTCCTCGACCCGGTGTCGGTCGACCTCGGCAAGATGGGCCTGCCCGACCAGAGCCTGGCCACCGTGGTCGGCCGCGCCGCCGGCCTGGACACCGGCACCGCGCTGATGGCCACGCTGTGGATCGTGGGCCTGGCGCTGGTCGCGTTCGTGTTCAAGGACAAGCGCTTCCGCGCCAACGCGACGCAGTGGACGGCCGGCATCGTGATCGGGGCGATCGTCGCGGCCGGCTGGTACCTCACCGGCCACCTCGGCTTCGGCGAGAACCCCGAGACGCTGGAGGAGGTGTACTTCGCCACCAACACGCGCACGCTCGAGTCGATGAGCTTCGTCGCGCCGACGGCGTTCGGGCTCGAGCTGCTGATGCTGTGGACCGACAAGTCGCTGCGCGTGACGTTCGGCATCGCGACGGCGCTCGGCGTCGTGCTCGGCTCGCTGGCGTGGGCGCTGAAGGCGAAGACGTTCCGCTGGGAGGGCTTCGCGTCGTTCGACGACCTGCGCAACCAGCTGGTCGGCGCGATCCTGATGGGCTTCGGCGGCGTCACCGCGATGGGCTGCACCGTCGGCCAGGGCCTCGCCGGCGTGTCGACGCTGGCGATCGGCTCGTTCCTCGCGCTGGCCGGCATCATCGCCGGCTCGGCGGCGACGCTGAAGTACATCACCTGGCGCGCCGAGCGCGACTGACGGCCGCGCGCTCGACGCTCGCGCGGCAGCGCCGCCGCGGCGCTCAGGCGCCGCAGTCGGCGCAGACGGCGCGCGGGCCCGACAGCAGTTCGCCGATCGCCGGTGCCGCGTCGTCGCCGCGCGCGGCGTGCAGCGCGAGCACCTCGTGCGCCAGTGCCTCGAAGTGGGCGTACCCGCGTTCGACGGCCGCGCGCAGCGGCCCTGCGTCGCCGGTGCGCCGCCACCGCTCGTAGCCCGCGGCCAGCGCCGGGCACAGCAGCGAGCGGTGGCCGTCGAACGTGGAGAACCAGAAGTGCAGCGCGGTGGCGTCGCCGCGCGCGAGCAGCGTCGGCAGCGTCGTGCCGAGGTCGGCGACGAGGTCGC
The DNA here is from genome assembly GCA_938022295.1 of uncultured Burkholderiaceae bacterium. Lineage (GTDB taxonomy): Bacteria > Pseudomonadota > Gammaproteobacteria > Burkholderiales > Burkholderiaceae_C > Calidifontimicrobium. Next base: position 682 of record CALIDR010000321.1, on the reverse strand, counting down.
GCACCGCGCGCACGAGCAGGTCGGTGCGGCGGTCGGTCAGCGCCAGTCGCATCGCCGCCCAGCCGGGCTCGAGCCGGCGGGCGGCGCGGTGCTCGCCGATCTCGTGCAGCACGAGCGTCTCGACCTGCTCGTCGAGCAGCCGCGGCAGGCCGGCGTGGAAGTCGGCGTCGAGCCCGTAGGCGTCGACCACGGCCTTGAACGCGCCGTCGGCGCGCCGCAGCGCGAAGGCCTCGAACTTCTCCCACATCCAGCGCGCGAACGACTCGCGCCGCAGCACGATCGTGGACCCGAGCAGCGCCGCCGGCGGCGCGAACAGCCCGCGCGCGTGTTCGCGCCCGCACACGAGCACCGTGACGCCGTCGTCGAGCTCGCGCCGCTCGATCAGTTCGGCGAGGAAGAAACCCGGGCGCTCGCGCCCGGCGAGCCCGGCGCCGTACGCCAGCCCGAGCGCCGCGAGCGGCGCGGCGGCGGCGTCGACGTCGAACGGGTCGAGGTCCGGCGCGGCGGGCAGCGGCAGCGCGACGAAGTCGGTGCCTTCGAGCCGTTCCCACTCGCGCTCGCGGTGCGCGATCCACGCGCCCACCGCGTCGCGCGGCAGGGGGGCTCCCAGCGCCAGGCCCTGCTCCCAGCGGAACAGCTCGCGCATCTGCAGCAGGTAGGTGCAAAGCGTCAGGTCGGCAGC
>CALIDR010000320.1 GCA_938022295.1 uncultured Burkholderiaceae bacterium | reverse complement strand
CCGCCCGAGGCCAGCAGCGGCCGCGCGCCGTCGCGCGCCGCGATCACGACCCGGTGCCCCGGCGCGCCGGGCGCCGTCACGCCGTCGACGGCGAACGTCGGCGTGAAGGCGTAGGTCAGGCTGTCGTCGACGAGCAGGCGGCCGCCCGCGGCGACGTCGCCCAGCGCCGCGGTCCACGGTGCGCCGCCGCCCACGGTGCGCTGCACGGCGAGCGTGGCGCCGTCGGGGGTTCGCGCGTACTCGCCGCCGCCGATGCGCCGCGGCTGCGCGAGGTGAAAGCTCGCGCGGTACGGCGCCGCCGCGTGGCGCGCGGCGTGATGGGCGCCGAGCAGCACGCGCCCGCGTTCGGGATCCAGCCCGATCTCGTCGTCGCCGACGTCGGCCTCGTGCGCCCACGCGCCGGGGTTGGCCGGGTCGTCGCGCAGGTCGGCGATGCGCACCACCGGCGCCCCGGCCGAGCCGATCGCCAGCGGCGTGCCGGCGGCGTCGTGCAGCACGACGCTGTGCCCGTCGCCCCAGTCGGTCGCCGCCTCGGGCGCGGCGAGCGCCTGCGCGCGGCGTACCTGCAGCGCGAACTCGCGGACGCGCAGCGCCTCGGGCACGTGGTGGGGTTCGGCGAGCGTGTCGAGCCCCGCCTCGGTGGCCGGCCGCCGGAACAGCGCCAGGTCGGCGCCGAGCGGATTGACGCGCATGCGCCGGCCGCCCGCGTCGTGGGCCACCAGCGGCACGCGCGTGAGCGGCAGCGCCTCGAGCCGCCAGAGGAAGATCCCGACGTTGGGCACGTTGAACCGCCCCTTCGGCGGCCGTCGCATCTCGGCGGTGTGCGCGATGCGCTCGAACGCGCCGCCGCGGCGCAGCAGCGCCTGGACGTCGCGCAGGTCCGGCGTGGCCGACGCGTGCAGCCGCGGGTGGTTCATGTACTGCGTCGTCGCCAGCCGCTCGAAGTACTCGACGACGCGCGCCGGCCAGCCGGTGACGTCGCGCGCCATCTGCTCGAGCATCGTCGCCGTGCCCTTGCGCCGGCGGTAGGCGATCGTGTTGGCGACGTCGGCGCGCGGCGAGGCGACGGCGGGCGCCACGCCGTGCAGCGGGCGGTAGCCGACCAGGTCGCCGATGTAGGGCGCGACCCAGTCGGCGCAGGTCTCGACGAAGAGGTCGTCGTACTGCTGTTCGGTGCTCTCCTCCAACGCCGCCAGCTGCTCGGCGAACAGCGAGACGAGGTCGCGCAGCTCGCCGTGCTCGGCGTCGCGGATGCGGTGCAGCGCCGGCAGCAGCGACCACAGGCGCTCGGCGGAAAGTGAACTCATGGCATCTCCTCCAGGCTCGCGAGCGGCCCGGCGTCGAGCGTCAGCAGCTCGGCCGGCCGCACGCTGCCGTCGGGCGCCACGCGCGCCCGCGAGGCGAGCAGGCGCGACTGCAGCGACGGCGTGGTCTGCACCGCCGGCTCGCTGCCGCCGTACAGCCAGTCGACGTCGACCGCCTGCACGCCGGCCACCTGGTGCGCGACCGCGATCACCTCGCTCAGCCGCACCTGCTCGGCGAGCGCGCGGGCGTCGAAGGCGTAGGCCGCCCGCAGTGCCGCCTCGACGGCGGCGAGCACGGCCGGTGCCTCGTGCGCCGGATCGCAGCGCACCCTGAGGCCCAGGCGGAACGTCGACAGCCGCGCGGCGATGAGCCGCACCGGCACGAGCGGATCGCCGGCGTCGAGCAGTGCCTGCCGCAGGCGGTGCCACAAGGGGCTCGCCGGACCGATCGCCGCCCCCGCCGGCGCGGCGATCGTGATCACGACGGTGCGCCCGCCGCGCAGCGCGAGCACGTCGGCGCGCGCCTTGGCGATGCCGGCGAACGCGCGCGCGAAGTCCTCGTAGTCCTGCAGCGAGACGACGCGGCCGAGCGTGCGCGTGACCAGCGGAAGGCTCGCGCGGGCGTCGGCGGCGGATTCGGGGTCGGCGCCGCCTTCGGCCGGCGCCGGGTTGGCCACGCCCTTGAGCCCGAGCGGCCGCGTGACGAGCTGGGTCAGCGTCTCGGCGCCGACGTTGCCGGCCGCGCCGAGCCCGGTGCGGTAGGTGGCCCGCACGTTGTGCACGCCGGTGGGCACGCGCGCGCCGCGCAGCCCGTCGCCGAAGCGGATCCAGGCCCGGTCGTCGACGTCGCGCTCGACGGCGTAGGCGCGTTCGGCGGCGTCGGCGCCGTACAGCGTCGGCCGTTCCTGCCAGCGCACGTCGCCGACGCGCACCTCGAGCTCGGCGGCAGCACCGGTCTCGCCGGCCGCGGCGCGGTACGTCAGCGGCGCCGACTGGAGCTCGAAGCGCGCGAACGGCGCGGCGGCGTCGCCCGAGCCGAGGATCTGCGTGACCGTCTGCCCGTGCGACGCGGGCGCGACGTTCAGGTGCACGACGACGCTCGTGCGCACCAGCGCCGCCGGCAGCGGCGGGTCGATCGCGAGCGTGCAGCGCGCCTCGCCGTGCGTCGTGACGGCGCGCACCGTCGCCTGGTGCACGAGCGGTGCGCCCGCCGCCGTGGTGCCGCGCACGACGAGGCGCCGCCCCGGCCGCAGCCCGTCGCCGGCGACCGCCAGCGGCAACGCGTCGCCCGCCACCGCGTCGTCGACCGGCACCGGTGCCGGCGCGAGCGGCTCGCTGGCGGCGAACACCGTCAGCTCGCGCGGGAAGGCATGGAAGGCGCTCGCGAAGTCGCGGCCGACGAGTTCGAGCCGCGTCACCTTGGCCGACAGCGCAAAGGCCGCGCGTGAGACCTCGCCCGTCGCCCGCACGGCGTACAGCCCGACGGCCGTCCCGGCGCCGCCGCCTGCGGGGTGGTTGAAGTCGCCGCGCGCGACGACCGCCACGCCGCCGGCGGCGACCTCGGGCACCACCGCGTCGAGGTCGACCCAGGCGGTGCTGCCAGTCGGGGCCCGCGCGCTGGCGGTGAACGCGGGCCATTCGGCGACGTAGTCGTCGCCGACCTTGCCGCCCGGGTACGCGTCCTTGAACGCGTTCGGCATGCCGGCCCACAGCGGTGCGTTGTGGCCGAACACCGCGGCGCGCTTGCGCAGCGTGAGCAGGCGCGGCATCGACGGCGTCGCGCCCGGCGGATTGATCGCCGCCAGCGGCCGCGCGAACTCGATGCGCGTGCGCTCGTTCGCCGCGTCGGCGTGCACGGCACTCACGATCCGGAAGTCCCAACGGTTGCCGGCCGCGGCGGGGTCGGCGAAGAAGGCCTCGACCGCGAGCACGACGGCGTCGCCGGTGCGCAGGCCAGTGCGCGTGCCGGCGAGGTACAGCGCCGTGTCGCCGGCGCGCGGCACCCGCACCGCGTCGAGCCAGGGCCGCACCGCATTCCACTCGGGGCGCGCTTCGGCGAGCGCCTCGACGGTCTCGAAGACCTGCGGCTGCTCGCCCGGGCCGGGGACGCTGCGCACCTGCAGCCGGGCGGGTAGCGCGACGCGCGACGGCACGCCGGTGACGAACGAGCCCGGCTCGGCGCCGGCACCGGCCGGCGGCTGCGGCGGCGTCTCGAGCGTGAACGCGAGCCAGGTCTCGGCCGCCAGCCCGGGGCGCAGCCGGTGGCCGACGAGCCGCCCGAGCTCCTGCAGCGACACGCGCTCGGTCGCCGTGCGCAGCCAGCATTCGTTGGCGAGCCGCTCCTGGTAGAACGTCAGCACGTCGGCGACGCAGGCGAAGGCGTCGACGAGGCCGAGCGTGAAGTCGTCGCCGTCGCGCGTCAGCAGCTTCGCCAGCGCCGGGCGCCGTGCGCTGGACAGCCCGGCGACGAGGCTCGCGCGGAAGTCGGCCCAGGTGCCGATGCGGTACGCCACCTGCGGCAGCGCGGGGCGGTTGTGGATCGGCTGCGGCGTGGCGGCGCGTACGCCGGCACAGCAGCCGCAGGCGCCGGTGTCGGTCGGCTCGCTCACCTGCCGCCTCCAATGTCGATCTCGAGCCGGCCGCGTTCGCGGAAGTTCGGGTCGTCGGCCAGTTGCGCGATCTCGAGTCGGCCGATCGGGATCACGCCGTCGGCAAGGCTCGTCGGCCGCGGCCGCACGAGGCGCTGGAAGCGCGTCGCGCGCACCGCCTCGACGCCCGGCACGGCCTGCGCCGCGGCGACGATCGGGCTTAGGTACACCGCCTGCCCGAAGCTGAAACGGTCGGGGTGGAACAGCCCGGGCCGGCCGTCGGGCGCGATGCCGGCCGACAGCACCTGGCGCAGCGCCTTCAGCACGGCGGCGCGGAAGTGGTCGGGCCGCACGCACACGTGCAGCGCGATGTCGAGGGCGACGAAGCGCGGCG
>CALIDR010000319.1 GCA_938022295.1 uncultured Burkholderiaceae bacterium | reverse complement strand
CTGCGCACCCGATCGAGCCGCCCTCGGACACGCTGGCGGCGTTGCGAATCCTCGCGATGGCCCGCGCCATCGCTGCGGTTCGCGCCTTGCCAGCGCGCCCGATGACGGCCCGCTCAGGCGCGCCCAACTGCCGGATCTAGGGTGACTTCGGGCCACGCGGGCGTCGGGTAACCTCGGCGCATGGACGCACCGACCCCGGCCACGCTCGCCCCCACCGCGCTGCTCGACAGCGACCACCCCGACGTCGTCGCCTTCGCGCGTGCCCACGCCGCCGGCGCCGACGACCGCGAGCGCGCGGTGGCGCTGTACCTCGCGGTGCGCGACCGCATCCGCTACGACCCGTACCGCATCGACCTCACGCCCGAGGGCATGTGCGCGAGCACCGTGCTCGCCAACGGCTATGGCTGGTGCGTGCCGAAGGCCGCGCTGCTCGCGGCCGCGGCGCGCGCGGCGGGCATCCCGGCGCGCGTGGGCTACGCCGACGTGCGCAACCACCTGAGCACCGAGCGGCTGCGCGCGACGATGGGCACCGACGTGTTCATCTGGCACGGCTACGTCGACCTCTGGCTCGACGGCGCGTGGCGCAAGGCCACGCCGGCGTTCAACATCGAGCTGTGCGAGCGCTTCGGCCTGCTGCCGCTGGAGTTCGACGGCGTGCACGACTCGCTGTACCACCCCTACGACCGCACCGGCCAGCGCCACATGGAGTACGTGCACCAGCGCGGCAGCTTCGACGACATGCCGCTCGCGCGCATCGTGGCCGACTTCGCGGCCACCTACCCGGCCTGGCGGCCGCAGGCGATGCGCGACGCCGACTTCGGCGCCGACGTCGCGCGCGAAGCCGGCTGACGCGGTGCGGCCCGGCGGGGAGTAGACTGCGTCCACTTCCCCATTCGTCGCCCCGGTGACCATCGTGGCCAAGTCCTCCGAAGCCTCTCAGGCCTACCTGCGTTTCCTGAACCTGATCGGCGCGATCCGCGAGCTGCCCACGTTCCCGCAGCTCGACCCGGTCGAGGAGCGCGTGCTCAACGTGCTGGCGTCGACCTGGGCCGCCGGCGGGCGCATCAGCGTGCTGCAGGCGATGCAGCAGGTGCCCGACCTGTCGGCGTCGACCGTGCACCGGCGGCTGAAGACGCTTCGCGCCAAGAGCATGATCGCGCTCACCCCCGACGAGGCCGACAGCCGCACCAAGTACATCGTGCCCACCGAGCGCAGCCAGCGCTACTTCGCCAAGCTCGGCCAGTGCATGGACCAGGCGCTGCAGGCCGCGCGCTGACCCGCGACGGCGCGGGAGCGCCGGCGTGAGCGCCGTCGTTCCCCCGCGCCCGGGTCCGCTGCCCGGGTGCGTGGGGCTGCCGCTGGTGGCGTGGGTCGTCACGTTCGAACTCAATGCGTGGGCGTTCGCGCGGCTCGAGTGGGCCGAGGGCATCGCCTGGATCTTCCTGCCCGCAGCGGTGCGCGTGCTGTCGGTGCTGGTGTGCGGGTGGCCGGCCGCGGTCGGGCTGTTCCTCGGCGCGCTGCTGACGGCCGGCGAGGTCTACCCCCTCGGCACCGTGCCGGCGGTCGTCGGGCCGGCGCTGTCGGCGCTCGCGCCGCTGGTGGCGGTCACGCTGTGGCGCCGCTTCGTCGGCCTGCCGGCCGACCTGCACGGCCTGCGCGCGCACGACCTGCTCGGCCTGTCGGTGTTCGCTGCGGCGTGCAGCGTGGTGCCGCACAACGTCTACTTCTGGCTCGAGGGCGTGCTCGACGACCCGTTCCGGGGGCTGCTGCCGATGTTCGTCGGCGACCTCGCGGGCACGTTCATCGTGCTCTACGTGCTGCGCACCGTGCTGCGGCTCCTCGAGCGCAGCCGCGTGCGGTCGAGCCCGTGAGGGCGGCGTTCCCGGATCAGGCCTGGGCGCTGCCGCCGAGCGAGGTGCGCTCGGCGCTGCCGGCGGAGTAGAGCCGCGCGTTGGAGGCGGCCGCGCCGGGCAGCAGGACGTCGATCGCGCGGTCGAGCGCGGCAGTGGCGCGGGCGAGCGACTCGCGCTGCGCGGCGACTTCGCCGCTGGCCAGCGCGAGGCGCCGCCGCAGCTCGGCCGGCACGCCGCCGGCGCGCGCGGCTTGCGCGAAGCGCTGCACGGCGGCTGCGAGCGCGCGGTGCAGCGCGGCCGCTTCGCGCTCGATGTCCGCGCTCAGGCGGTCGTGCAGCGCGCGGCCGAGCATCGCGAGGTGGTGGTCGACGGCGGCCAGCGCCGCCTCGAGCTCCGGTTCGCGGGCGGGCTCGGAGACGGGCGGCGGCTCGATGGGCGGCATGGACATCGGGGCGGGAGCAACGCGCGGCGCCGGCCCGTGCGCCGGGCCGGGCACCGCGCCGGGTGGCGTCAGCGCGACGAGCGCTCGATCAGTTCGCGGGCGTTGGCGATCAGCTTGTCGGCGATCGCCTCGGCGTCGACGCGGTAGGTGCCGTCGCGGATCGCCTGGGCGACTCGCTGCACCTTCTCGGCGTCGAAGTCGGCGTTGCTGTCGTCGATCCGCCGCGCGGCGGCCGAGAGCTCGACCTTCGCGCTCGGCTCCTGCGCCGGCGTGGCCGGCGACGGCGTCGCGGGCGCCGCGACCGCCGCGCGCTCGCCGCCCGCGGCCGCGGGGGTCAACTTGGGGTCGAGCGGACCAATCTTCATCGCTTGCTCCAGCGGTCGCAACGGGTCGACCGGATCAACATGAACGTGCTATCGGTGCGCGCGGCGGCGACTTGAGGGCCGCGAGCGCCCGATTTTGCGCCCACCCCCGGGGCGAGGGGGCGCGGGCCGCGGCGGTCACAGCGTCACCTCGACGCGGCCGGCGCCCACCGGCAGTCCGGTGACGACGCGCCCGCCGTCGGTGCGCACGCGCACGCGCTTGCCTTCGACGCCGGGCGCGAGCGCCTGGCCCCGGCCGCTGATGCGGTAGCCGGGGCCGACGGCGTCGAGCCGCACCGGGTCGCCGGCGTCGAACCAGCGCCGGGGGCGCAGGTCGGGCGCGCGCAGGGGCTCGCCGGCGCGGACGGCCCGGGCGAGCGTGCGGCCGAGGCCTGGGTCGCCGTCGAGCGGCGTGGCCCCGGCGGCGAGGTCGACGACGCCCGGCTGCAGATGGGGGCCGCCGAGCACGGTGCCGGCCGGCAGGTCCGCCGTGGCCACCCAGCCCGGCGCGCGGACCTGCACCGTGACCGGCAGGTGCACCTGCCAGCGCGAGGGCCCCTCGGCGCAGCGCAGCGCCACGCGCGTCGGCCCCCACGGCGCGCCGGCGAGCCGGTGCTCGACGTGCCCGCACGGCGCCAGGCGCAGCCGCGGATCGAGGCGGCCGAGCGTGACGACGATCTCGGCCGACGCCGCGGCACCGACGCGCTCGCGCTCGGCCCGCGCGGCGGCGAGCACCTCGGCGTGCACCGCGTCGAGCAGGCGGGGCTCGAGCACCGGTGCCGCCTCGGCCCGCGCCGCGCCGGCGGCGAGCGCGGCCGCGAGCGTGCCTGCCGCGGCGAGCCGCGCGTGCGCCGGCGCGCGGGGGCGTGCGGGCACGGCGTGGGCGCGGCGAGTGTTCATCGCACGCAATGTAGGGCGCCTCGCGCTGCGCCATGGCGCGAAATGCGCGGTCGCCCGCCGCCTTATCGGCCCCTGCGCACGGGCGGCGCTGCCCAGAATCGGCCGCCATCGACCCTGCCGCCCATGCCGCCATGCTGCCCCGCCTGAGCCAGACGCTCGACTTCCAGTCGCAGGCGCTGCAGCTGCGCGCCGAGCGGCAGCGCGTGATCGCGAGCAACATCGCCAACGCCGACACCCCCGGCTACCAGGCGCGCGAGATGGACTTCGCGCAGGCGCTGCGCGAGGCCACGGGCGGCGCCGCGCCGGCGCCGACGGTGGTGCGCACCGCCGCCGGCCACCTGCCGGCGTCGGCAGCGCTGCAGGCCGAACTGCGGCTGCGCTACGCGGCGCCGAGCCAGACCAGCCTCGACGGCAACAGCGTCGACATGGACCGCGAGCGCGCCTCGTTCGCCGACAACGCCGTCAAGTACGAGGCGGCGCTGCGCTTCATCAACGGCAGCGTGCGCACGATGCTCGACGCGATCAAGGGCCAGAGCCAGTGACGCCGCCGGCCGACCGCTGACCCGCCCCGGGAGCCCCGATGAGCCTGATGACCATCTTCCACGTCGCCGGCAGCGCCGTCAGCGCGCAGAGCCAGCGCCTGAACGTCGTGGCGTCGAACCTCGCCAACGCCGACACGGTAGCCGGCCCCGACGGGCAGGCCTACAAGGCGCGCCAGGTCCTGTTCCAGACGCATCTGTTCGGCGACGTCGGCCACGCCGGCGCGGCCGGCGTGCGCGTGGCGACGATCCGCGAGGACGCGAGTCCCGGCCGCCGCGTCCACGACCCCAAGCACCCGGGCGCCGACGCCGAGGGCTACGTGACGTACAGCAACGTCAACGCGGTGCAGGAGATGGTCGACATGATCTCGGCGTCGCGTTCGTACCAGAGCAACGTCGAGGTCATGAACACGACCAAGCAGCTGCTCGTGCGCACGCTGCAGATGGGCCAGTGAAAGAGGCGCCGCGGCGATGACGACGATCGACGCCCTCACGCGCAGCACCGGCGGTGCCGCGGCCACCGCCGGGCGCGGCGAACCCGATGCCCAGGACCGGTTCCTAACGCTGCTCGTCGCGCAGATGAAGAACCAGGACCCGCTGAACCCGATGGACAACGCGCAGGTGACGTCGCAGATGGCGCAGATCCAGACCGTCTCGGGCATCGAGCGGCTCAACGGCGGCGTCGAGCGGCTGGCCGGCCAGTTCGCGCAGCTGCAGGCGCTGCAGGGTGCCTCGCTCGTCGGGCGCGACGTCGTCGTCGAAGGCAACCGGCTGGCGGCCAACGACGAGGGGCTGCTGCAGGGCGGCTTCGAGCTCGCCGGGCCGGCCGACGGCGTCAAGGTCGAGATCCTGAGCGGTGCCGGGCTCGTCGTCGACACGGTCGACCTCGGCGCGCGCGGCGCCGGCCGCCACGGCTTCGAGTGGGTGCCCGGCCCCGGCGTCGACGCCGCGCGCGGCGAGCGCTTTCGCGTCGTCGCGCGCAGCGGCGCCGTCGCCGTCGCCGCCACGCCGCTGATGCGCGACCACGTCGACGCCGTCAGCACCGGCGAGCGCCTGACCCTCGAGCTGCGCCACACCGGCAGCGTCGCCTACGCCGACGTCAAGGCGTTCAACTGATCCCCGCAAGGAGCATCCATGGCATTCCAGCAAGGCCTGTCGGGCCTGAACGCAGCGAGCAAGAACCTCGAGATCATCGGCAACAACGTCGCCAACGCGCAGACCTTCGGCGCCAAGGCCTCGCGGGCCGAGTTCTCCGACGTCTATGCCGCGGCGCTCAACGGCGCGGGCGCCAGCGCGGTGGGCATCGGCGTGAACCTGGCGGCGGTGGCGCAGCAGTTCACGCAAGGCAACATCACGACCACCGAGAACCCGCTCGACCTGGCGATCAACGGCAGCGGCTTCTTCCAGCTCACCGACACCATCGGCAGCCCGCCGCTGTACAGCCGCAACGGGCAGTTCAAGATCGACAAGGAGGGCTACGTCGTCAACAACCAGGGCCTGCGCTTGATGGGCGTCGGCGACGCGGCGATCCGACTGCCCACCGGCCCGAGCCCGGCCAAGGTCACGGACCGGATCGAGATGGAGTTCAACCTCGATTCGCGCGAGCAGCCGATCCCCGACACGCTGGCGTTCGACCCCGCCGACGTCAAGACCTACCACAGCGCGACCTCGGTCACCGTCTACGACACGCTCGGCAATCCGATCGCGCTGACGGCGTACTTCCGCAAGACCGATCCGCACCAGTGGCAGATCCACCTGCGCGCCCCGGGCGGCGCGACGGTGAGCCCGAGTCCGATCGAGCTCGAATTCGATCCGGATACCGGCGCCATCACCGACGGCGCGATGTCCACGCTGACGATCACCCCCGTCACCGAACTCGGCACCGGCGCGTTCGCGGTGCCGTTCGACCTGAAGGGGTCGACCCAGTTCGGGGCCGGCTTCGGCGTGACGAAGATGTGGCAAAGCGGCTTCACGATGGGCCAGCTGACCGGTGTCGTCGTGCAAGCCGACGGCGAACTGATCGGGCGCTTCAGCAACGGTCAGAGCCAGACCGTCGGCCGCATCGAGCTGGCGACGTTCCGCAATCCCAACGGGCTGCAGCCGCTCGGCGGCAACGTCTGGGCGGCGACGTTCGCCGCCGGCACGCCCACGCGCAGCATGCCCGGCCAGGGCAACATGGGCGTGCTGCAGTCGGGCGCGCTCGAGGAGAGCAACGTCGACCTGACCGCCGAGCTGGTCGCGATGATCACCGCGCAGCGCATCTACCAGGCCAACGCGCAGACGATCAAGACCACCGACCAGGCGATGCAGACGATCGTCAACCTGCGCTGATGGGATGACGAATGACGGATGACGGATGACTAAGGGGGGCAAGCCCCGGCGCGGGCTTCGCCTCCGTCGTCGTCCGTCCCGTTCGTTGCCGAAGGAGTGAGCGATGGACCGCATGATCTACCTCGCGATGTCGGGCGCGAAGGCGGCGATGCAGCGCCAGGAGGTGCTGTCGAACAACCTCGCCAACGTCTCGACCGCGGGCTTCCGCGCCGAGCTGGCGGCCTTCCGCGCCGTCCCGGTGCGCGGCGACGGCGCGAGCACGCGCGTCTACGCGCTGGAGACGACGGTGGGCTACAGCACCGCGCCCGGCGCGGTGCAGTCCACCGGCCATGCGCTCGACGTCGCGCCGCGCGGCGGCGCCTGGCTCGCGGTGCAGGCGCTCGACGGCACCGAGGCCTACACGCGTGCCGGCGCGCTCGACCTCGACGCCGAGGGCACCCTCGTCACACGCAGCGGGTTACCGGTGGTCGGCGACGGCGGTCCGATCACGGTGCCGCCGGGCGCGCGCGTGTCGATCGCCGAAGACGGCACCGTCAGCGCTTCCGGCGACGACGGCACGAGCACGACGGTCGGCCGCCTGAAGCTCGTCACGCCCGAGGGGCCGCTGCAGCGCGGCGCCGACGGCCTGTTCCGCGCCCTCGACGGCGAACTGCCGGCCGACGCCGGCGCCCGCGTGCAGCCGGGCGCGCTCGAGGGCAGCAACGTCAGCGCCGTCGAGACGATGGTCGCGATGATCACTGCGGCGCGCCAGTTCGAGCAGCAGATGAAGCTGCTGCAGACCGCCGAACGCCAGGAGCAGCAGGCAATGCGGCTGCTGACGCCCAACGGCATGTGAGCGGCGGCGACGCTGCGCGACAGCGCCGCACGAAACGAGGCGCCCCGCGGGGCGCCTTTTCGTTTCCGGCTCTTGCCAGAATTATCCTACCGGCTAAAATATTGACAACTAAAGTATCTCGGCGCGCTTCCAGGCCGCCGCGCTGCGAGGAGACCGGCATGAAGATCGTCTGCATCGGTGGCGGCCCCGCGGGCCTGTACTTCGGCCTGCTGATGAAGCGGCGCCACCCGGCGCACGAGATCGTCGTCGTCGAGCGCAACCGCCCTTACGACACGTTCGGCTGGGGCGTCGTGTTCTCCGACGCGACGATGGACCACATGCGCCGCTGGGACCCGGAGACGGCGCGCGAGATCCAGCAGGCGTTCAACCACTGGGACGACATCGAGCTGCACTTCAAGGGCCGCGTGATCCGATCCGGCGGTCACGGCTTCGTCGGCATCGGGCGCAAGAAGCTGCTCAACATCCTGCAGGCGCGCTGCGAGGCGCTCGGCGTCGAGCTGCGCTTCGAGACCGAAGTCGACAGCGACGCCGACTTCCCCGACGCCGACCTGATCGTCGCCAGCGACGGCATCAACTCGAAGATCCGCACGAAGTACGCCGACGTCTTCAGGCCAGACATCGTCACGCGGCCGAACCGCTACATCTGGCTCGGCACGAACCGCCTGTACGACGCGTTCACGTTCCTGTTCGAGAAGACCGAGCACGGGTGGTTCCAGGCCCACGTCTACAAGTTCGACGAGGCCACGAGCACGTTCATCGTCGAGTGCCCAGAGGACGTCTGGAAGGCCCACGGCCTCGACCGCGCCGACCCGCAGCAGTCGATCGCCTTCTGCGAGCAGCTCTTCGCCGCGAACCTGCAGGGCGAGAAGCTGATGACGAACGCGCGCCACCTGCGCGGCAGCGCGTGGCTGAACTTCCAGCGCGTCAAGTGCGACAAATGGTGGCACCACAACGGGCGCCAGCCGGTCGTGCTGATGGGCGATGCGGTGCACACCGCGCACTTCGCGATCGGCTCGGGCACCAAGCTCGCGATCGAGGACGCGATCGAGCTCACGGCACAGTTCGACGCCGCCGGCCACGACGCCGCGCGCATCCCCGAGGTGCTCGCGCGCTACCAGGCGCTGCGCGAAGTCGACGTGCTGCGGCTGCAGAACGCGGCGTGGAACGCGATGGAGTGGTTCGAGGTCGTCGGCCGGCGCTACGCCGACACGCTGCCGCCCGAGCAGTTCATGTACTCGATGCTCACGCGCAGCCAGCGCATCAGCCACGAGAACCTGCGCCTGCGCGACGCGCGCTGGCTCGAGGGCTTCGAGCGCTGGTTCGCGCAGGGCGCGGGCCTCGACGTGCCCGCCGGCACGCGCCCGCCGCCGCCGATGTTCACGCCGTACACGGTGCGCGGCGTCACGCTGAAGAACCGCGTCGTCGTCAGCCCGATGGCGCAGTATTCGGCGGTCGACGGCGTGCCCGGCGA
>CALIDR010000318.1 GCA_938022295.1 uncultured Burkholderiaceae bacterium | reverse complement strand
CGGCGGCGAGCCCGGCCAGCCACAGCGCCACCGTGGCCGGCTCGGGGATCGCCGCGATCGACACGTCGACCAGCCGCCCGCGCGCATCGAGCGGGTCGGCCGGCGCGTAGCGAGCGCCGATCACGCCGCCGAGGCCGCCGGCGGCGCGCGCCGTCTCGATGTACAGCGCGAGCGCTTCCTGGTACGTGATCGAGGCCACCGGGTTGCCGAACGCGATGCCCAGGCCGGCGAACGGGTAGCCGTCGCCGCCGGCGGCGAGGAAGTCGATCGTCGCCAGCGACACCGTGCGCGCGCCGTCGACCACGACGCCCTGGTCGACGAGCACGGTGCCGTCGGCGAGCACGATGCGCAGCACGCGGTCGCCCACCGCGCGCGTGGTGTCGTAGACCACGCGCATGCCCGAGACCTGGGCGAAGCGGCCGTTGACGTCGCCCTTGCTCGACGCCGTGGCCACCGAGTGCTCGAGCAGCGCCTTGAGCTGCGCGGCGCTGACTGCCGGGGCCGTCTTGACGAGGTTGGTGAACGGCAGCACGTTGAACGTGTCGCCGACCGTCACGTCGCCGGCGGCGATGCTCGCGCGGATGCCGCCGCCGTTCTGGATCGCGACGTCGGTGCCGCCGGCGAAGCGCAGCGCGTCGGCGACGAGGTTGCCGAGGTTGGTCTCGCTGTTGCGCACGCCGGCCTGGAAGCTGCCAGGGACGCCGGCGGCGCCGCGCTCGCCGTTGAGCGCGAACCGTGCGACGCCGATCCTGGTCGCGTTCAGGACGTCGATGTAGGCCTTCACCGGGTCGACGACGGCGCCCTTCAGGAAGCTGTCGCCGCTGACGGCGTCGGGGTCGCCGGCGCGGCCCGAGACGCGCAGCAGCCGGGTGCCGTCGACGGATGCGACGGCGCCGGTCGACGGGTCGAGCGTCAGGTTCAGTTCGCCGACGTAGCGGTTGCCGTAGTTCGACGTCACGACGGCGACGTCGCGCCCGTCGCGGTCCTTCACGAACTGCGGCATGCCGGTGATCGCGCGGCTGTCGCCGGGCAGCAGCAGGTCGTCGGGGTCGCCCATCAGCTCGTGGCCGCCGCCGGAGAGCACGACGTCGACGCCGCGCAGGTTGGGCACCATCACGTCGCGCTCGTTGGCCCAGTTCTGCAGGTGGCTGATGACGACGACCGTGTTGGCGCCCTGGGCGCGCACGGCGTCGACCTGCGCCTGCACGAGCGCCGTCATCGACAGCAGGTTGTCGGTGTCGCTCGCCCCCGGATCGTGGCCGAGCAGCCGCACCGGGCCGGGCGAGCTGATGCGCGGCAGCAGCGGCGTCGTCGCGCCGACGATGCCGACCTTCTTGCCGCCCGCGGTGGTGACGATCGTCGACGGCGCGACCACGCCGGCCGCGGCCAGCGAGGCGAACGTCGGCGTCGACGAGAAGTCGATGTTGGCGCTGAGGTACTTCGTGCCCGAGACCTGCGCGAAGCGCGCCGCGGTGAGGTGCCCCTCGTCGAACTCGTGGTTGCCGAACACGGTGGCGTCGAAGCCGATGCGGCGCATCGCGATCGCGTCGTAGTAGTCCTGCCCGCCGTCGGCGAACGCGGTGCCGAGGTCGACCTTGCTCGCGTTCCAGCGCGGCCCGGGCAGGAACGCGTCGCCGGCGTTGAGCTTGATCACGCTGCGCCCGGCAGCGCTCGCCTGCGCCGCGGCGTTGCCGATCACGGTGGCCAGGCGGTCGATGCCGCCGTAGAACGAGATCGCCTGCGACGGGTCGTCGCGCAGGTTGCCTTGCGCCGACAGCAGCCACGTCTCCTGGTCGCCGACGTGCAGGATCGTCAGCCCCTCGGCCGCGACGGCCAGCGGCACCCCGGCCGCCAGCGCCAGCCAGAACGCCCGCCACGCCTTGCCTTGCGACGACTTCACCATGACGCACCTCCGATGCCCGATGACGTGCCTCAGTGTCGAAAGCGTCCGTGTCGGTCGCGTGACAGCACCCGCGAACGCGGGGGGTCGGCACCTGCTGCCTACAATGCCCGCGGCATGTCCGATTCCGCGCCCCGCCGCCGCCCGATCCGCGAGCTGAGCGACGAACTGGTCAGCCAGATCGCCGCCGGCGAAGTGGTCGAGCGGCCGGCCTCGGTGGTGCGCGAGCTGGTCGACAACGCCCTCGACGCCGGGGCGCGCACGGTCACGGTGCGGCTCGTCGCCGGCGGGGTGCGCGCGATCGTCGTCGAGGACGACGGCGTGGGCATTCCCGCCGACGAACTGCCGCTGGCGGTGCGCCGCCACGCGACGAGCAAGATCGCGAGCCTCGACGACCTCGAAAGCGTCGCCACGATGGGGTTTCGCGGCGAGGCGCTGGCCGCGATCGCGTCGATCGCCGAGCTCGTGATCGCGAGCCGCCATGCCGACGCGCGCCACGGCCACCGGCTCGACGCGCGCACCGGCGAGCTGCAGCCCACCGCGCGCGCGGTGGGCACGAGCGTCGAGGTGCGCGAGCTGTTCTTCGCCACGCCGGCGCGGCGCAAGTTCCTGAAGAGCGACGCGACCGAGCTCGCTCATGCCCTCGATGCCGTGCGCCGCCACGCGCTGGCGCGCCCCGACGTCGGCTTCGCGGTCTGGCACGACGGGCGGCTCGTCGCCCAGTGGCGCCCGGCGCAGGCGCACGAGCGGGTGGCCGACGTGCTCGGTGCCGAATTCGTCGCCGCCAGCCGCGCGCTCGACGCGCGCGTGGGCCCCGTCGCGCTGCGCGGCCGGGTGGGCCTGCCCGAAGCCGCGCGCGCCCGCGCCGACCAGCAGTACCTGTACGTCAACGGCCGCTTCGTGCGCGACCGGCTCGTCGCCCACGCGCTGCGCGCCGCCTACGAGGACCAGCTGCACGGCTCGCGCCAGCCGGCCTACGCGCTGTTCGTCGACCTGCCGCCACCGGCGGTCGACGTCAACGTGCACCCGACGAAGATCGAGGTGCACTTCCGCGACGGCCGCGCGGTGCACGAGGCGGTGCGGCGCGCCGTCGAGGACGCGCTCGCCACGAGCCGTGCCGGCGCGGCGCCAACGGCCGTCGCGCCGGTGCCGGTGCCGGCGCCCGTGGCCGCGTGGCCCGCGCAGGGGCGGCTCGGCCTGGCCGATGCCGCGGCGCTCGAGGCCCGCGAGCCGCCGCCGCGACCGTGGGCCGACGCCCGGCCCGATCACCGGCCCGGCGCACCGGCCGGCGCCGGTCTGGCCGCCTGGGCGGCACTGCGCGGCGCGCCGCCGCCCGACGACGCCGGGCCGG
>CALIDR010000317.1 GCA_938022295.1 uncultured Burkholderiaceae bacterium | reverse complement strand
GACAATGATCGTCATGTCAGAAACGATAGCCTTGGCCCCCGGCGCGACGCTCGCCTGCGCCGGCCTCGTCGCGACGGTGGCCGCGCTGATGACGGTGGCCACCTCCGGGCGGGCGGCCCATCGCGGCTACCGGCAGTGGGTGGCGGCGCAGGCGCTGCTGGCGGTCGGACTGGCGATCCCGCTGGTGGCGGGCGGCCTCGCCGCCGCCGTCGGCCAGGCACTGCTGCTGGCCTGGCCGTCGCTCGTGCTGCTCGGCCTGCGCCGCTTCCAGGGCCGCCAGCCGCTGCCCGGCACCGGTCTCGGCGACGCCGCGGTGCTCGTCGTCGCACTGCTGGTGGCGGCCGCCGGCCCGGCGCTGGAGGCCGCCGCGGTCACCTCGGCGCTGGCGATGACCCTCGTGCACGGGCACCTTGCGTTCGTCGTCGGCACGTCGGCCGCCGCGCGCGAGAGTGTCGAGCTGCGCGTGCTCGCCGCATCGGCGGCGCTGGCGGCCTTGCTGCACCTGGCGATCGGGCTGCGCCTGCCGGTGCCGGCGCCGGCCGCGCTCGCGGTGGCGGTACCGGCGCTGCTCGCCGTCGTGACGGGCTTCATCACCCTGCAAATGACGCACGAGCGCACGGTGGGCGAACTGCGGGACTCGCGGCGGCGGCTGCGCCATCTGGCCAACTTCGACATGCTGACGCAGGTGCCGAACCGGCGCCACTTCGGCGAACTGGCGCGCCGCGTGCTGCAGCGCCAGCCCGCGCGCGGCGGCGCGGTGCTGATGTTCGACATCGACCACTTCAAGCGCATCAACGACGAGCAGGGCCACGCCGCGGGCGACCGTGCCCTGCGCCTGGTGTCGCAGTGCGTGCAGGAGACGCTGCGCGCCGACGACGTCGCCGGCCGCCACGGAGGCGACGAGTTCGTGATCCTGCTGCCGGGCACCGAGCTGCGCGACGCGATGCAGGTGGCCACGCGCATCGTGCGCGCGGCGCAGGAGCGTGCCACCAGGCTCGAGATGCCGACGCTGTCGCTGAGCTTTGGCATGGTGCAGCTGCGCGGCGAGGAGACGCTCGACGACGCGATCCGGCGCGCCGACCAGGCGCTGTACGAGGCCAAGCGCCAGGGGCGCGGGCGTGCCGTCAGCGCCGACGGCGACGAGAGCCACCCGGTGTTCGTCGAGAGTCGGCGGCTGGGGCTGGTCTGACGTCAGCCGAGCAGGTTGGCCACCGTCAGCAGCGCCAGCAGCAGCAGCCACAGCACGACCGAGCGCCACACCAGCGCGATCACGTTCTGCAGGTGACCGAGCTGCAGCGGCACGCCCGGCGTCGAGCCGGCGGCGCTGGCGAAGTCGGCGCCGGAGCCGCGGCTGAAGGTCTGCGCCCGGTCCGGACTCATGCCCGGCGCCGTCTGGCCGCCGAGCTGAACGCCCAGCGCACCGGCGGCCGACGCCAGCACGACGCCCTCGTTGGGGCGTGTCCACAGTGCGGCGTCGCGCCGCCAGCCGTTGACCGCCTCCTCGAAGTTGCCGACGACGGCGAAGCCGGACGCGGTCAGCCGG
Organism: uncultured Burkholderiaceae bacterium; assembly: GCA_938022295.1. Lineage (GTDB taxonomy): Bacteria > Pseudomonadota > Gammaproteobacteria > Burkholderiales > Burkholderiaceae_C > Calidifontimicrobium. The sequence goes on along the minus strand of CALIDR010000317.1, from coordinate 3,529 downwards.
CACGGGACGTGGTCGACGAGCTCGAACAGGTGCTGCGACGTCGCCTGCAGCCGCTCGTTGACGGGTTCGCCCAGCGTGCGGCTGCGAAAGCCCCAGTAGCGGCTCGTGAACTCGGCCATCCGGTACAGCACGGCGCCGGCCGGCCCGAGGCCGAGCGTGGACAGCAGCACGTACCAGAACAGGACGCCGAACACGTGCCGGTGCGCCGACAGCAGCGCGTGCTCGATCACGTGGCGCAGCACCTCGGTGCGTGGCAGTTCGCTCGTGTCGAGGTGCCGCCACTCGGCCAGCAGCGCGCGCGCGCCGGCCTCGTCGCCGCGCTCGAGACAGTCGCGGATGCGGCCGACGTAGTGGCTGAACGGGCGGAAGCCGAGCGTCAGGTACAGCACGCCGACGCTGAACAGCAGCCCGAGCGCGGCGTGGAAGCGCTGCAGGCCGAGGAAGACGGCGAGCACGACGAGCGTCGGCGCCAGCACCGCCACGCCCCAGACGAGCGCGGCGTGGTGCGGCTTGCCGGCGTCGAAGTTGCGGCCGCTCCACCCGACCCACGCGATCAGGGCCTGGTGCACGCGGCTGTCGCGCCGCAGCGGCTTGAGCTGCTCGAGCACCAGCGACAGCAGGACGGCGAACAGACTCATCCTGCACGATGATAGTGCCGCCCACCGGCCCTGCCGGCGCCGACCGCGGCCGGCCGCTTCAGACGGCGAGGAAGTGGTACAGGTTGCGCAGCATCGCCGCCGTCGCGCCCCAGATGAAGTACGGCGGCGCGTGGCCGCGCCCGGGGTCGGCCGGCGGCGGTGACCAGGGCATCGAGAGGAACTGGCGCCGCTGGCCCCCGATCTCGATTGCGTGGCGGCGGTGGTGCGCCGGCGTCATCAGGAAGGCGAGCGGAACCTCGAACACCTCGGCGACCTCGTTGGCGTCCACCGCGAGCGCGACGCCGGGCTCGACCAGCGCGACGACCGGCGTGACGTGGAACGCCGTCACCGTCGTGTAGCGCGGCAGCGTGCCGATGACGTCGACGTGGCGCGGGTCGAGGCCGATCTCCTCGCGCGCCTCGCGCAGCGCAGCGGCCACGGCGTCGCGGTCGCCGCCTTCCTGCCGGCCACCGGGAAAGCTGATCTGGCCGGCGTGCGCCCGCAGATGGTCGGTGCGCCGCGTCAGCAGCACGCGCAAACCATCGTCGTGGGCGACCAGGGGTACCAGCACGGCCGCCGGCGCCGGCGCGCGCGCCCACGTCGCGCCGTCGCCGGCGATCGGCGGCTGCCAGTCGCGGCCCTGCGCGAAGCGCTCGCGCAGTGCGCGGGGCGTCAGGCGGTGCGCCGGCAGCGGCGGCAGGTGATCGTCGACGCCGATCACCGGCGCCGCCTGCGGGTCGACGATCAGCGGCGCGTTCACGCCGGCGGCGCGCCCGCGACCCGCCGTCAGGCGAGCTTTTCCTTGATGCGCGCGGACTTGCCGCTGCGGTCGCGCAGGTAGTAGAGCTTGGCGCGGCGAACGTCGCCGCGCCGCTTGACCTCGATGCCGGCGATCAGCGGGCTGTAGAGCTGGAACGTGCGCTCCACCCCCTCGCCGCTGGAGACCTTGCGCACGATGAAGCTGCTGTTCAGCCCGCGGTTGCGCTTGGCGATCACGACGCCTTCGTAGGCCTGCACGCGCTTGCGGTTGCCTTCGACGACGTTGACGTTGACGACGACGGTGTCGCCCGGCGCGAAATCGGGGATCGTCTTGTTCAGGCGAGCGATCTCTTCACGCTCGAGCGTCGCAATCAGGTTCATGCAGGTCTCCGGGCGATCGTGGCGGCCCCTGGGTCGGATGGGGGTGTGATGGCGGTGGCGACGTCGGATCTCGGTCGCGGCCGGCAGAGGATCGCAAAGCCGATGATTATAGGCCGAGCGAGCGCAGGAACGCCTCGTCGTCGGCGCCGAGCGCGCCTGTAGCGCGCGCGGCGGCGATCAGGTCCGGCCGCTGGCGCGCGGTGCGCTCGAGCGCACGCTCGCGACGCCAGCGCGCGATCTGCGCGTGATGGCCCGACAGCAGCACCGCCGGCACCGCACGTGCCCCGGCGCCCTCGCCCAACACCTCGGGCCGCGTGTAGTGCGGGCCTTCGAGCAGGCCGCCGGCGAAGCTGTCCTGCGCGGCCGAGTCCTCGCCGTGCAGCACCCCGGGCTGCAGCCGCGCCACGGCGTCGAGCAGCGCGAGCGCGGGCAGTTCGCCGCCCGAGAGCACGAAGTCGCCGAGGCTGACCTCGAGGTCGACCTCGGCGTCGACGAAGCGCTGGTCGACGCCCTCGTAGCGCCCGCACAGCAGCACCGCGCCCGGCCCGGCGGCGAACTCGCGCACCAGCGCCTGGTCGAGCCGGCGGCCGGTCGGCGTGAAGTGGACCAGCGGCGCGTCGCCGCCGCGCTCGGCGCGCACCGCGGCCAGCGCGCGCTGCAGCGGCTCGGCCATCATCACCATCCCGGGGCCGCCGCCGAACGGCCGGTCGTCGACCCGACGGTGCGGGCCCTCGCCGAAGTCGCGCAGCGGCCACAGCCGCACGGCCACCGGCCCGCCGGGCGCGAAGGCACGCCGCGTCACGCCGAGCGCGAGGTGCGGCGCGAAGAGTTCCGGGAACAGCGTCAGGACGTCGAAGCGCATCGCGGCCGTTCAAGCCTCGGCGTCCCAGTCGACGGTGACGCGCCGGGCAGCCAGGTCGACCTCGTCGACGTAGGCGGCCACGAACGGGATCAGCACCTCGCCGCGGCCTGGCGGGGGCGGCCGCACCTGCAGCACGGCATGCGGGCCGAGGTCCATCAGGCCGTGCACGACGCCGATTCGCGAGCCGCGGCGGTCGACGACGTCCAGCCCGATCAGGTCGACCCAGTAGTACTCGCCCGGCGCCGGCGCCGGGAAGCTCGCGCGGGAGACGAACACCGCCGCGCCGCGCAGGGCCTCGGCGGCGTCGCGGTCGGCGATGCCGGCGACGCTGGCGACGATGCCCTCGCCGTGCCGGCGCGCCTGCGTCACCTTCAGCACGACGGGCCGCACGCCGACACGCGGGTCGGCCGGCGGGCGCAGGAACCACTCGCGCGCGGCGAGCAGGGCCGCCGGCGAGTCGGCGTGAGGCGAGACGCGCAGCGCCCCCTTCACGCCCCAGGCGCCACTCACGCGGCCGACTTCGACGGCGTCGGCCGGCCACGCCGGCGCGTCGGCCTCGGACGGCGCGGGCACCGGCGTGCGCGGCGACGCGGCGTCAGGCCGCGGTCGCCTTGGCCTGGTCGACGAGGCGCGCCACCGTCGGCGACAGCTGCGCGCCGGCGCCGGTCCAGTGCGTCACGCGGTCCATCGCCACGCGCAGCGGCTGCTCGCCGCCGCTGGCCATCGGGTTGTAGAAACCCAGGCGCTCGATGAAGCGGCCGTCGCGGCGGCTGCGCGAGTCGGCGACGACGATGTTGTAGAACGGGCGCTTCTTGGCGCCGCCACGAGCCAGTCGGATGACGACCATCGATATCCTCGAAACCATCGGTGTGACCGCCATGCCGGACCA
>CALIDR010000316.1 GCA_938022295.1 uncultured Burkholderiaceae bacterium | reverse complement strand
GCCGCGGTGCCGTCGACGACGCGCTTGGCGATGCCCTGCAGGATCGCGGCGATGCGGAACAGGTTGTAGGCGAGGTAGAAGTCCCAGTCGACCATCAGCGCGTCGGGGTCGCCGCGGCCGGTGCGCTCGCAGTAGCGGCGCACGTAGTCGCGCTCCGCCGGGATGCCGAGCGCCTCGAGGTCGAGCCCGCCGATGCCGCGAAACGTTCCGGGCGGGATGTGCCACGCCATGCAGTGGTAGCTGAAGTCCGCCAGCGGGTGGCCGAGCGTGGACAGCTCCCAGTCGAGCACGGCGAGCACGCGCGGCTCGGCGGGGTGAAAGATCAGGTTGTCGAGCCGGAAGTCGCCGTGCACGATCGCGACCTGCGTCTCGTCGCGCGCGCCGGGCGGGATGTGCGCCGGCAGCCACTCGATCAGCCGGTCCATCGCCTCGATCGGCTCGGTGACCGAGGCCTGGTACTGTCTGCTCCAGCGGCCGATCTGGCGCTCGAAGTAGTTGCCCGGCTTGCCGTAGTCGGCCAGCCCCACGGCGCCCGGGTCGACGCGGTGCAGCGCTGCGATCACGCGGTTCATCTCGTCGTAGATCGCGCCGCGCTGCTCGCGCGTCATGCCGGGCAGCGACTGGTCCCACAGCACGCGGCCGTCGACGAATTCCATCACGTAGAACGCGCGGCCGATCACGCCTTCGTCCTCGCACAGCAGGTGCATGCGCGCGACAGGCACGTCGGTGGCGGCGAGCGCGCGCATGACGCGGAACTCGCGCTCGATCGCGTGCGCCGAGGGCAGCAGCTTCGCCGCAGGGCCCGGCTTGGCGCGCATCACGTACGACGCGGCAGGCGTGACGAGCTTGAAGGTCGGGTTCGACTGACCGCCCTTGAACTGCTCGACGCTCAGCGGCCCGGCGAACCCGGGCAGGTGCTGCCGCAGGTACGCCTCGAGCGCCGCGACGTCGACGCGGTGCTGCTCGGCGACGGGCTTGGTGCCGGTGTAGTGTTCCATCAGCTCAGCGCTCGGCGATCGCCATCAGCTTCTCGCGCGACAGCACGACCAGGCGCGTCGGCTCGACGCGCACTGCGCCCTCGCGCTCGAAGCCCTTCAGTTCCTGGTTGACGCGCTGGCGGCTGGCGCCGAGCAGCTGCGCCAGGTCCTCCTGCGCGAGCTGCAGGCCGATGCGGATTTCCTCGCCCTGCGCGATGCCGTAGCTCTTGGCCAGCAGCAGCACCTGCTTGGCCAGCCTCGCGGCCAGCGGCTTCGTGTTCAGGTCCTCGATGAGGTCGAACATCAGCCGCAGCCGCCGGCAGTTCAGCCGCAGCAGCGCCAGCGGTAGTTCGGGGTACTGCTCGAGCAGGATCTTGAAGTCGGCCTTGCGCACGCACAGCAGCGTGGTGTCGCCGTGCGCGCTGGCATCGTGGGTGTGCGGCAGGCCGTCGAACAGCGAGATGTCGCCGAACCAGGTGCCCGGCTCCATGTACGACATCGTGATCTGCTTGCCCGACAGCGACACCGAGCCGATGCGCACCGCGCCCGCGGCCACGCCGCACCACAGCTCGGCCGGCTGCCCGCGCGCGCCGAGCGGCGTGCCGTCCTTCAGCCGGCGCACGACGGCGCGCGAGAGGATGGCCTGCTGCAGCGGCAGCGAGAGCTTGGAGAACCACGGTCCGGATTCGATGTTCTGGCGCTCGGAAATTGTAAGAACCGGGGTGTTCATGGCTTGTCCCTGAAGCGACAGCGGCGGCGGTGCGGCGGCCATTGTCGGCCTGGCCCTGCGCCACGCCGCGGCAGCCGGCGCTCAGCGGAACCGTGGCGGGCGCTTGTCGAGGAAGGCCTGCAGGCCTTCGAGGCCGTTGGGGTCGAACAGGTTGGCGACGAAGTGCTCGCGCTCGGCGGCCAGGTGGGTGCGCAGCGGCTGCGTCGCGGCCGCGTCGACGAGTTCCTTCGCGCTGGCGAGCGCGTTGGGCGCCATGCGCGCGAGCCGCTCGGCCCACTGCAGCGCCGTCGCGAGCGCCTCGCCCGGCGGGGTGACGGCGTTGACGAGGCCCCACTGCTGCAGCTGCGCGGCACCCACCGGCTCGGGCAGCCAGATCAGCTGCAGCGCGAGCGCGCGCGGCAGCCGCTGCGCGAGGTGCCAGCTGCCGCCGCCGTCGGGCGACAGGCCGATGCGGCCGTAGCTCATCACGAAGCGTGCGTCGTCGGCGGCGACGATCAGGTCGCAGGCCAGCGCGAGCGAGAAACCGCCGCCGGCGGCGAACCCCTCGACGGCGGCGATCACCGGCTTCGGGCAGGCGCGCAGCGCCTCGACGAAGGCGTGGAACTGGTCGATCGAGGCGCGCTGCGCGTCGGGCCCGCTGCCGTCGTCGCGCGTGCGCGTGGCGCGCAGGCGGTTCAGGTCGCCGCCGGCGCAGAAGTGCGCCCCGTCGCCGCGCAGCACGACGCAGCGGATCGCGGCGTCGGCCTCGGCGGTCGCCAGCGCCTCGACGCCGGCGGCGCACGCCTGCGGCGACAGGGTGTTGCGCGTGGCCGGGGCGCTCAGCGTGAGCACCAGTGCCGGCCCGCGGTGTTCGGTCGTCAGGGCAGAGGGCATCGTCGTCTCCCGGGGCGCAGCGGCATCGTCACAGCGCCGCCAGGCGCTGCAGTGCCAGTTCCAGCGTCTGGTCCCTCTTCGCGAAGCAGAAGCGCACGATGCGCTGCTCGAAGCCGTCGGCGTAGAACGGCGCCAGCGGGATCGCCGCCACGCCGGCCTCGCTCGTCAGCCAGCGGCAGAAGGCCTCCTCGCCGAGGTCGCTGATCGCGGCGTAGTCGACGCACTGGAAGTAGCTGCCTTCGCTCGGCAGCAGGCGAAAGCGCGTGCGCGCGAGGCCGGCGCGGAACAGGTCGCGCTTGCGCTGGTAGAACGCCGGCAGCTCCAGGTAGGGCCGCGGGTCGGCCATGTAGCGCGCCAGGCCGTGCTGCATCGGCGTGTTGACGGTGAACACGTTGAACTGGTGCACCTTGCGGAACTCGTCGCTGAGCGGCGCCGGCGCGGCGACGTAGCCGACCTTCCAGCCGGTGACGTGGTACGTCTTGCCGAAGCTCGAGACGATGAACGCGCGCGCGGCGAGGTCGGGGTGCGAGGCCGCGCTCGCGTGCGCGCGGCCGTCGTAGACCATGTGCTCGTAGACCTCGTCGCTGATCAGCAGCACGTCGGTCGGGCGCAGGATCGCTGCGAGCCGCTCGAGGTCCTCGGCGCGCCACACGGTGGCGCTCGGGTTGTGCGGGGAGTTGACGATGATCGCCCGCGTGCGCGGCCCGATCGCGGCGGCGATGCGGTCGAAGTCGGGGCGGAACGTGCCGGGCACGAGCGGCACGCGCACGATGCGCCCGCCGGCGAGCTCGATGTTGGGGCCGTAGCTGTCGTAGCAGGGCTCGAGCACGATCACCTCGTCGCCCGGGTGCACGCAGGCGAGGATCGCGGTGAGGATCGCCTGCGTGGCGCCGGCGGTGATCGTGATCTCGCGCCCCGGGTCGTAGACGCGGCCGTACAGCGCCTCGATCTTCGCCGCCACCGCCTCGCGCAGCGCGGGGACGCCCGCCATCGGCGGGTACTGGTTCAGGCCTTCGCGCATCGCGGCGACCACGGCGTCGATCAGCTTCGGGTCGCCGTCGAAGTCGGGGAAGCCCTGGCCGAGGTTGACGGCGCCGTACTGCTGCGCGAGCGCCGACATCACGGTGAAGATCGTCGTGCCGACGTGCGGCAGGCGGCTGGCCAGGGCAGGGGTGCGGGGGGCGGTGGTCGTGGGCATCGTCAGAGGTCGAAGTGTTCGCCGCCGCCGGCCATCGCGCGGGCGATCAGCGCGCGGGTCAGGCGGTCCGACAGCAGTTCGGCGAAGGCGACGACGAACTGCCGCAGGTACGCGCCGCGCCTGAACGCGACCCGCGCGACGTTCCGGCCGAAGAGGTGCCCCGCCGGGTGGGCGACGAGGTCGCCGCCGGACTCGCCCTTCATCGCCATCTCGGCGACGATGCCCACGCCGAGCCCGAGGCGCACGTAGGTCTTCAGCACGTCGGAGTCGATCGCCTCGATCGCGATGGTCGGCTTCAGGTGGCGCTGCGCGAAGGCGGCGTCGATGCGGCGGCGGCCGGTGAACGCGCTCTGGTACGTCACCAGCGGCTCGACGGCGAGCTGCTCGAGCGTCGGCCGCTCGACGGCGGCCAGCGGGTGCGACGCCGGCACGACGATCACGTGCTGCCAGTCGTAGCACGGCAGCGTGACGAGGTCGTCGACCTCGGCCAGCGACTCGGTGGCCAGGCCGATGTCGGCGACCTCCTGCAGCACCATCTGCGCGACCTGGTCGGGCGAGCCCTGGTGCAGGCTGACGTTGACCTTCGGGTAGCGCCGCCGCAGCTGCGCCACCGGCTCGGGCAGCAGGTAGCGCGCCTGGGTGTGGGTGGTCGCGATCGACAGCGTGCCGGCGTCCTGCAGGCTGTACTCGGCGCCGATGCGCTTCAGGTTGCCGACCTCGCGCATGATGATCTCGATCGACTGCAGCACCTGCTGGCCGGGCTCGGTCACCCGCCGCAGCCGCTTGCCGTGGCGGGCGAAGATGTCCACCCCCAGCTCCTCCTCGAGCTCGAGGATCGCCTTGCTGATGCCCGGCTGCGACGTGTGCAGCGCCTTGGCGGTCTCGGTCAGGTTCAGGCCGCGGCGCACGGCCTCCTGGACGAAGCGGAACTGGTGCAGGTTCATCGCCGGTCAGCCGTCCTGCAGCATGAGCGCGACGCTTGCCATCGCCTCGATCAGCGCCGGCTGCTCGCCCACCGCCGGGTGCAGCCGCACCTCGAGACCGGGGTGGCGCTCGCGCACCGCCTCGAGCAGCGGCGGCACGTCCTTGCGCACGTGGCCGCCGGCGCCGAGGAACAGCGGCACGACGTCGATCCGCGTGCAGCCCTCGGCGACGAGCGCCTCGGCGGCGGTGGCGAGGTCCGGCGCCATGAACTCGAGGAACGCGAGCCGCACCGGCTGCCGCGGCCGGGCGCGGCGCGCGGCGTCGGCCACCGCCTCGAACGGCAAGGCCCAGCGCGGGTCGCGCGCGCCGTGAGCGAAGAGGAGCAATCCGGTCGGCGATGGGTTCATCGGTAGCGCACCAGCCAGGCGAACGCGCCCAGCGACAGCAGGAGGAAGAACAGGCCCGGCGCGGCCGCGGCGAGCCACGGCGTCCAGTCGCGCAGCAGCCCGAGGTGGCTGGAGACGTTGTTCAGCAGCACGAAGCCGATGCCGAGCATGATGCCGCCGAACACCTTGTAGCTGATGCCGCCGGCGCGCGCGTGCAGGTACGCGAACGGCAGCGCGAGCGCCACCATCACCAGGCACGCGAAGGGGTACAGCGCCTTCTTCCAGAACTGGATCGCGTAGCGCTGCGCCGCCTGCTCGTGCTGCGACAGGTGGTTCGCGTAGCGCCACAGGTCGACGGTCGACATCGTGCTCACCGGCGACACCGCTGCGGCCACGACGCTGGCCGGCAGGTTGCTGCGCCAGGTCCACTCGGGCAGGCGTTCGACGATCACGGCAGCGTCGCCATCTGGCGCGCCGGCGTGCGGCCAGCGGCTGCGCTCGACGTCGCGCAGCGTCCACACCGCGTCGCCGTCGACGCGGCCGCGCTCGGCGACGATGCGCTCGACGAGCCGGCCCGCGGCGTCGAACTCGAAGATGCGGATCATCTCCAGGTCGCCGCCGCCGCCGATGCGCTGGACGTTGACCGAGACGGCGCGTTCCGCCTCGCCTTCCATGCGGCGGTCCTTCAGCCAAGCGCCGGCGCGCCCCAGGCCACGCCCGCCGCGCGCCTCGGCGGCGATGCGCAGGCCCTCGCGCTCCGACAGCGGCGCCACGTAGTCGCCGACGACGAACGTGACGGCCGAGAACACGATGCCCAGCGCCGCCAGCAGCGCCAGCGCCCGGCCCGGCCCGAGGCCGCCGGTGCGCAGGATCGTGTACTCCGACGACTGCGCCATGCGCGCGAGCGAGAAGATGGTGCCGATCAGCACCGAGATGGGGAACAGCTCGTAGAAGTGCCCGGGCAGTTCGAGCAGGGCCACCGTCACCGCCGTCAGCGGGCCGTAGGCCTGGCGGCCGACCTGGTCGAGCTCGCCGACGAGGTCGATGAAGAAGAACAGGCCGAGGAAGCCGAGGGCGACGAACAGTACCGACGTCACGATGTCGCGGTACAGCAGGCGGCGCACGGTGCGCATGCCGGGCAGTCGCTCAGGCGGCGGCGCGCCGCAGCGCCGCGCGCCGCGGCGTGGTGGCGGCATGGTCGCGCCACCACAGCAGCAGCAGCGCGAGCGCGAACACGGTGCCGTGCAGGCCGAGCAGCGCCGCCCCGGTGCCGATGCGCCCGGCCGCGACCCAGGCCTTGGTCAGCGAGATCAGGTTGAAGTAGGCGACGAAGGCGAGCAGCGCGAACAGCAGGTTCCAGTTGGCGGCGCGGCGCGGGTTGGTGGCCGCGAAGCCGACCGCCAGCAGCAGCAGGTTCCCGGCGCCGAGCCACATGCCCAGGCGCCACGTCAGCTCGCCCTGGCGGCGCGGCTGCGCATCGCGCAGCAGCGCCGTCGTCGGCAGCTCGCGCGGCGAGCGGTCCTGCGCGCTCTGCACCGCGCGCTCGTTGACGAGGATGCGGTAGCGGTCGAAGCTCGCCAGCGCCCGTTCCCCGGTGGCGGCGTCGGTCTCGTTGCGCTGGCCGTGGTCGAGCACCAGGTAGCGGCGCTCGCCCTCGAACTCGACGCGTCCGGCGGCGGCCGTCGTCACCGACTCGCGGTCGCCGCGCTGCATCAGCACGAACACGTTGCGCGCCTCGGCCTCGCCTTCGCCGCGCTCGATGAAGAACACGCGGCTGCCGTCGCGCGAGCTCTGGAACATGCCCGGCGCCACGCGCGACAGGTCGCTGCGCTGCTCGAAGCGCTCGCGCAGGTCGGCGCCGGCCTTGTTGACCCAGGGCCAGACGAACGTCAGCCCGAGGCCGATCACGAGCAGCACCGGCCAGCTCGCGCGCAGCACCGGGCGCACGAAGCGCATCAGGCCCACGCCGCTGGCGAACCAGATCACCATCTCGCTGTCGCGGTACATGCGCGACAGCGTGGCGACGACGGCGATGAAAAGCGACAGCGACAGCACCGTCGGCAGGTAGCCGATCGAGACGTAGCCGAGCAGCAGCACGACGTCCTGCGGCGCGACGGCGCCGCCGGCGGCCTCGCCGATCGTGCGGATCAGGAACACGGTCAGCACGACGGTGAGGATCACGACGAGCGTCGCGCCGAAGGTGCGCGACAGCTCCTGCCGTATCTTGCTATCGAATAACATCGAGCGATCCGAGAACCTCGACTCATTATGAACTTCCACACCCAGACGACGCCCGCCGCGGGGCTGGCCGCGGTCGCGGCGGACGCGCTGGTCGTCGTCGTCGCCGGCGACGCGCCGCCACCCACGCTCGAATCGCCGCTGCGCGACCTGCTGGCCGACGCCGTCGCGCAGGGCGACTTCGAGTGCAAGCCCGGCCGCGTGCTCGTGCTGCACCGTGTGGCGGGCGTGAAGGCGCCGCGGCTGGTCTTCGCCGCCGCTGCCGATGCGGCGCCGAAGGCGTTCAAGTCGGCACTCGCTGCGGCGCTGGCGGCGGTCAAGGGCACCGGCGTCCAGCGGCTCGCGGTGGCGCTGCAAGGCGGCGACGCCGACCGCCCCGACGACCGGCACGCCGAGGCGGTGGCCACCGCGGCGGCCGACGCCGTCTACCAGTACCGCCACACCAAGCCGAGCGCACCGCCGCCACCGGCGCTGCGCGACGTCGTGCTGCTCGGCCCGAAGGCGCAGGCGGCGGCGCTGCGCCGCGGCCTCGAGCGCGGCCAGGCGATCGCCGAGGGCGTCACGCTCGCGCGCGAGTGCGCCAACCGCCCCGGCAACCACTGCACGCCGACCTTCCTCGCCGAGCAGGCCCGCCAGCTCGCGACGGCGCACGGCCTGAAGGTCGACGTGCTCGACCGCAAGGCGGTCGAGAAGCTCGGCATGGGCGCGTTCCTCGCCGTGGCCCAGGGCACGCACGAGCCGCTGCGCTTCATCGTGCTGCGCTACCAGGGCGCCGACAAGGGCGACGCGCCGGTCGTGCTCGTCGGCAAGGGCATCACGTTCGACACCGGCGGCATCTCGATCAAGCCCGCCGCCGAGATGGACGAGATGAAGTTCGACATGGGCGGCGCGGCGAGCGTGCTCGGCACGCTGCTCGCGGTGGCGCGGCTCGGGCCGCGGATCAACGTCGTGGGCATCGTGCCGGCGTGCGAGAACATGCCCGGCGGCCGCGCCGTCAAGCCGGGCGACGTCGTGACCTCGATGTCGGGGCAGACGATCGAGATCCTGAACACCGACGCCGAGGGGCGCCTGATCCTGTGCGACGCGCTGACCTACGCCGCGCGCTTCAAGCCGGCGTCGGTGGTCGACATCGCGACGCTGACCGGCGCCTGCGTGATCGCGCTCGGCCACCAGCACAGCGGCCTGTTCAGCGCCGACGACGCGCTGGCCGCCGACCTGCTCGCCGCCGGCGAGGCCGCGCTCGACACCGCTTGGCGCATGCCGCTGGACGCCGAGTACGACGAGGCGCTGAAGAGCAACTTCGCCGACATGGCCAACGTCGGCCCGCGCGCCGGCGGCGCGATCACGGCCGCCAAGTTCCTGCAGCGCTTCGCGAAGGACCTGCGCTGGGCGCACCTGGACATCGCCGGCACGGCGTGGAAGAGCGGCGCAGCCAAGGGCGCCACCGGCCGCCCGGTGCCGCTGCTGACGCACTACGTGCTGTCGCAGGCGCGCTGACGCGACGCCAACCAACGATGCCCGAGGCGGCCTTCCACACCGGCGTCGGCGACAAGGTGGGCTACGCCTGCCGGCTGCTGCGCAAGGCCTGGCGGCAGCGGGCGCGCGTCGTCGTCGCCGGCGACGCGGCGACACTCGCGCGGCTGGACACCGCGCTGTGGACGTTCGACCCGCAGGACTTCGTGCCCCACGCGCGGCTCGCCGGCGCGGTACCGCCGCGGCTGGCGCGCACGCCGATCTGGCTCGTCGAGCCGGGGGTGGAGCCGCCGCACCACGAGGTGCTCGTCAACCTCGGCCCCGACGCGTACCCCTGCGCGCAGCGCTTCGCCCGCGTCGTCGAGCTCGTCGACACGAGCGACGAGGACCGTGCAGCCGGCCGGCGGCGCTGGAACGCGTACCGCAGCGCCGGCTGGAGCGTCGCTCACCACCCGCAGGACGGCGCCGCATGAGTCCCGAGCGCTCGGTGCCCGACCTGGCGCGCGTGCCGGTGCTGACGGAGGTCGTCGACCTGCCGTTGCCGCCGGCGCCGACAGCGGCCGCCGAGCCGGTGGCCGCGACGGCCCCACCGGCGCCGCCGCCGGCTGCGCCTGCGATCGACGCCGACGCGCTCGCGCAGCGCGTGCTCGGCGTGCTGCAGCCGCGCGTGGACGCGTGGCTCGAGCAGCGCGTCGGCGCGGCGCTGGCGCCGGCGCTCGAACGCGCGGCGCGCGAGTTCGCCGCCGACGCCCGCGAGGGACTCGCCGCGCCGCTGCGCGAGTGGGTGGGCGACGCGGTGGCGCAGGCGCTGGCCGAGCCGCGCGGCCGCTGACCGCGGCCTCCGGCGCGGCCGCCGGACCGCGGTGCATCCGCAATCACCCGCTCCGGACGGGCAGACGATTTCGGGTATCTTCCGCCGCTTGTCCTTTCCCCTTCCGTTTCCGTTTCGGTCATCCATCGGAGGTTTCGCATGCACCTGAAAGCCAAACTGCTCGCGGCGTCGGCCGCGCTCGCGTTCGCCGGCGCCGTCTCGGCGCAGGACCTGGTCGTTCGCATCGGCCACGTCGGGCCGACCAGCGGCGGCATCGCCCACCTCGGCAAGGACAACGAGAACGGCGCGCGCATGGCGATCGAGGAACTGAACGCCAAGGGCGTCACGATCGGCGGGCGCAAGGCCACGTTCCAGCTCCTCGCCGAGGACGACGCGGCCGACCCTAAGCAGGGCACGGCGGCGGCGCAGAAGCTCGTCGACAGCAGGGTCAACGGCGTCGTCGGGCACCTGAACTCGGGCACCACGATCCCGGCGTCGAAGATCTATCACGACGCGGGCATCCCGCAGATCTCGCCGTCGGCGACCAACCCGCGCTACACCCGCCAGGGCTACAAGACGGCGTTCCGGATGGTGGCCGACGACGTGCACCTCGGCGGCACGCTCGGCAAGTATGCGGTGACCCAGCTCAAGGGCAAGAGCATCGCCGTGATCGACGACCGCACGGCCTACGGCCAGGGCGTGGCCGACGAGTTCGAGAAGGGCGTCAAGGCCGCCGGCGGCACCACGGTGGCGCGCGAGTTCACGAACGACAAGGCCACCGACTTCACGGCCATCCTGACCAGCATCAAGGCCAAGAACCCCGACGTCGTCTTCTTCGGCGGCATGGACGCGGTGGCCGGCCCGATGCTGCGCCAGATGAAGCAGCTCGGCATCAACGCCAAGTTCGTCGGCGGCGACGGCATCTGCACCGGCGAGCTGCCCAAGCTCGCGGCCGGCACGATGGGCGACGGCCAGGTCATCTGCGCCGAGGCCGGCGGCGTCGAGGGCGAGTTCAAGACCAGCATGGACAAGTTCAAGGCCGACTACAAGAAGCGCTTCGGCATCGACGTCCAGCTGTACGCGCCGTACGTCTACGACGCCGTCAACGTGATGGTCGCGGCGATGGTCAAGGCCGGCTCGGCCGACCCCGCCAAGTACCTGCCGGTGCTCGCCGCCACCGACGGCTACAAGGGCGTGACCGGCACGATCTCGTTCGACAACAAGGGCGACCTGAAGAACGGCGCGCTGACGCTGTTCACCTACAAGGGCGGCCAGCGCGAGCAGCTCGCGGTCGTGCGCTGAGCCTCACGCACCGTTTCGCCGAGGGGCGCCGATCGCAGGGTCGGCGCCCTTTTTCTCGACCTGGTGCAAACTCGCATCCGACCGCGCGACGCCCCCGGCGCGGGCCACCGGAGGAGACCTGCATGAACGCCGCCGATCTCGCATCGGGCCTGGACCTGCCCAAGCGTGCCGTCGCCCTCGTGCTCGCCGGCGGGCGCGGCAGCCGGCTGAAGAACCTCACCGATAGCCGCGCCAAGCCGGCGGTCTACTTCGGCGGCAAGTTCCGCATCATCGACTTCGCGCTGTCGAACTGCCTGAACTCGGGCATCCGCCGCATCGGCGTGATCACCCAGTACAAGAGCCACAGCCTGCTGCGCCACCTGCAGCGCGGCTGGGCGTTCCTGAAGGTCGAGATGAACGAATTCGTCGACCTGCTGCCGGCGCAGCAGCGCATCGACGAGGAGAGCTGGTACCGCGGCACCGCCGACGCCGTCTACCAGAACCACGACATCCTCGCCGGCTACGACGCCGACTACGTCGTCGTGCTCGCCGGCGACCACGTCTACAAGATGAACTACGCGCTGATGCTGGCCGACCACATCGCGCACGGCCGCCCGTGCACGGTGGGCTGCATCGAGGTGCCGAAGGCCGACGCGACGGCGTTCGGCGTGATGGCCATCGACGACAGCCGCCTGATCACCGATTTCGTCGAGAAGCCGGCCGACCCGCCGACGATGCCCGGGCGCCCCGACACCAGCCTGGCGAGCATGGGCATCTACATCTTCGACGCCGACTACCTGCGCGACGAGCTCAACCGCGACATGGCGGACCCGCAGTCCAGCCACGACTTCGGCAAGGACATCATCCCCCACGTCGTGCGCCAGCGCGAGGCAGTGGCGCACCCGTTCGGCCTGAGCTGCGTGGGCTCGCTGCCGGGCCAGCAGCCTTACTGGCGCGACGTCGGCACGATCGACGCCTACTGGGACGCCAACATCGACCTCACGGCGACGGTGCCGCTGCTGAACCTCTACGACACCCGCTGGCCGATCTGGACCTACCAGCCGCAGCTGCCGCCGGCCAAGTTCGTCCACAACCTCGAGGACCGGCGCGGCATGGCCATCGAGTCGATGGTCTCCGGCGGCTGCATCATCTCGGGCCTGATCAACCGCTCGCTGCTGTTCTCGAGCGTGCGGGTGAACTCGTACTCGAAGGTCGAGTGGTCGGTGCTGCTGCCCGACGTCGAGGTCGGCCGCCACGCGCGGCTGAACAAGGTCGTGGTCGACCGCGGCTGCAGCATCCCCGAAGGCATGGTGATCGGCGAGGACCCGGCCGACGACGCGCGCCGCTTCTACCGCACCGAAAACGGCGTCACGCTCGTGACGCGCCGCATGCTCGAGCGCCTGAGCGAGGCCGGCTGAACGGGGGTGGCCGCCGCCGCTGGGGGGAGGGACGCCGGGCGATGAAGGTGCTGCAGGTCGCGGCCGAGGTCTTCCCGCAGGTCAAGACGGGCGGGCTGGCCGACGTCACCGGTGCGCTGCCGCCGGCGCTGGCCCGCGAGGGTGCCGACGTGCGGCTGCTGCTGCCGGGGCTGCCGGCGATAGCCGATGCGCTCGCGGCGCCGCGCACGGTGGCGCGCATCGGGCCGATGTTCAACGCTGCGCGCGTCGAAGTCGTGCAGGGGCGCCTGCACGGCAGCGACCTGCCGGCCTACGTGATCGAGGCTCCCTACCTGTACCGCCGCGCCGGCAACCCGTACCTCGGGCCCGACGGCCACGACTGGCCCGACAACCTGCAGCGCTTCGCGCTTCTCGGCTGGGTCGGCGCGCACCTGGCCGCCGGCGAGATCGACGCCGACTGGCAGCCCGACGTGCTGCACGCCCACGACTGGCACGCGGCGCTCGCCTGCGCCTACGTGGCCGCGCACCCGCCGACCGCCGCGGGCACCGTCTTCACGATCCACAACCTCGCCTACCAGGGGCTGTTCCCGATCGGCGACTTCGGCCTGCTCGGGCTGTCGCACCGGGCGCTGTGGCCGCACGGCATCGAGTTCCACCGCCAGGTCTCGTTCATGAAGGCCGGGCTGCTGTTCGCCGACCGCATCAGCACCGTGAGCCCGACCTACGCGCGCGAGATCACGACGCCCGAGTTCGGCTGCGGCCTCGACGGCGTGCTGCGCGACCGCCACCACGACCTGCGCGGCATCCTCAACGGCGTCGACCGCGACGTCTGGAACCCCGCCACCGACCGCTGGATCGCCGCCCGCTACGACGCGTCGTTGCTCGCCGGCAAGGCCTACTGCAAGGCGGCGCTGCAGCGCGAGTTCGGGCTCGACGCGCGCGCCGACGCGCCGCTGTTCGGCGTCGTCAGCCGCCTGACGTCGCAGAAGGGGCTCGACCTGCTGCTCGGCGCGCTGCCGGCGCTGCTCGCGCGCGGCGGCCAGCTCGCGGTGCAGGGTACCGGCGACGGCGTGCTCGAGGACGCGCTGCGCGGCGCTGCCGCGCAGCACCCGCGGCAGGTCGCGCTGCACGTGGGCTACGACGAGCCGCGCGCCCACCGGCTGGTGGCCGGCGCCGACGTGATCGTCGTGCCGTCGCGCTTCGAACCCTGCGGCCTGACGCAGATGTACGGCCTGCGCTACGGCACGCTGCCGCTGGTGCGCCGCGTCGGCGGGCTGGCCGACACCGTGGTCGACGCCGACGAGGCCGCGCTGGCCGACGACCGCGCCACCGGCTTCGTGTTCGACCAGGCGCAGCCCGGCGCGCTCGAGGCCGCGCTGCTGCGTGCGATGGCGCTGTACCGCGACCCGCCGCGCTGGCAGGCCGTGATGCGCCGCGCGATGGCGCAGGAGTTCACCTGGACCGTTGCCGCACGCGAATACCTGGGGCTGTACGGCGAAGCGATCGCGTCGCGACGCGAGAAGCCGCGGCGGCTGTCGATGCGCTGAGCCGGCCTCGGCAGGGCTCAGAGCGTGTAGTTGACCGACACGAAATCGACGTCGAGCTGGATTCGATTCTTCGACGACGTGCTGTACATCGCCGAGTATCCGGCGTTGACCGAGACGACGTTGATCGCGGCCCCGGCTTGCATGGCTGCAGAGTAGTTCTCGGCGCCTTCGAACTCGAAAGTGGCACTGATCTTCGCCGTCTTGGGCACCAGCACGTCGATGTCGTTGATCGACTTGGCGGCTTCCTGCAGTGCTTTGACCAGTTCCGTGCCGCCGGGCACGAGCCCGGCGACCAGTCCCGCGGATGCTGGGGCGGCTCCCGATCCCGAGCCCGCTGCGCCAGCGGCCTGCTTGGCCAGGCGGGCCAACGTGACGAAAGTGGCCGGCACCAGACTCGAAGCAGCCACCGCCGCGAAGCTCTGATTGAGCACGACCGTGAACGAGGCGACCGAAACGGCAGTGGACAAGGCCATGGCAATGCTCCTTCGGGATGGCGCGATCAGTCGGTGGGCACCGGACCGATCTGCAGGTTGAAGTTCGCGGTCGCGCCGGCGACACCACCGACGTCGACGCTCAGCTGCACGTCGACCGAGGCGTTATGGATCGACAGGTTCTCGCCGAGCAGCGTCTTCTCGGCTTCCTTGATGGCGCGCGCGATGTCGTTGAGTGCCTGGGTCGGATCCACCGCGGCCGCCGGAAAGGCGACCGGCGGTGGCGAGGCCGCATGGCCGGGCAGCGACACCTCTGGCAGGTCGACCGTCAATGTGAAGTCGAGGGCGCCGCCGATAAGAACCATGAGCGCGTCGTAGGCGCTTTGCGCCGGCTTGAGTGGATTCGAGCCGTCCCACCGCCTGCACACGGGCCGCACATGCGAGTCCATGAACTGCTTCGGGTTGACCTGGACCTTGGCCATCAGCGGCTCCTCTTGCGCTGGCGGCGCGCTGGTGTGGCGGGCGCAGGCTGCGGCGACTCCCGCGAGGTGAACAGTCGCTCGATCTCGGCGATGGCCGCTGCAGCCACTGCGAGGTTGCCATCGGCCAGCGCCGCCTCGGCCTGAGCGACGAGTTCGTCGACTACCTTGCGGTCGGCGTCGGACAAACGCTCAGTCGTGGCCGGCATCTTGAGCAGGTCGATGGCGTGGGCGATGACTTCGCGCTGTTTGCCGCCCGGGGGCAGAGGCGGCGCGCGATCAGGCGGCGCGGTGGTCTCGGCGACGGCAACGATCTCCAGGTCGATGACGCCGTGGTTCGATGCGCGGCTGGTCGTCGTCTCGCCGATCCTGCCTGCGGTGACGGCAAAGGTCCGCACGCCCAGTTCGACCCCGCTCGTTGACTTCTCCGCAGTGCGAGCCATGTCGAACTCGATGCGAACGCGCGCGGTCTTGACCGCAACGGCGCCGACGACCGAGCGCGAGAGATCGGGCAACAGCTTGGCCGCGTGACCGATGCCAGTGGCAATGGCGACGAGCGTTGCGTCGATCCCGATCGGCTTAGGCAATGCGGCCATGGTGACGATGCCCTGAGAGGTCGGCGCAGCTTCGGTCGAATCAGGGAGCGTGTCAACCTGTTTCGGCCGACGGTTTCGGCCGACCGCCGATCGCCCATGCCGCGACGATGGTCATCGTCGTGCCCGCTCGGCGAAACGCTACCCACCGGCGAAGTTGGCCGCGCGATGTGGCCTTGCACCTGGCGGCATGTGGCCGCCAGGCTATACCGATGGAGAAGCAGCGATAGCCGAGCCGACCGACAGCAGCGCATCGTCGGCCGCCGGGGGTGCCTGCGATGGGGGCCCACCAACGACCGATTCTTCGTCGCCTAGACAGGATGTCGGCTCGGTATGCCGCTGTCGGAGCCCGAACGCGACGGCGCCCGCTACAACACCTGCGTCTGCAACCGTCGCTGCAGGGTAGGGGATAGGCTGGGGTCCGCGCACCCGCGGGGCCGAGGCGAGTCTTGCCGTACGCCTGACAGAGCGGGTCGCTGGCGGAGGGAGCGGGATTCGAACCCGCGGTGGGCTTTTGACCCACACACGCTTTCCAGGCGTGCGACTTAAACCACTCATCCATCCCTCCGCGGGGAC
>CALIDR010000315.1 GCA_938022295.1 uncultured Burkholderiaceae bacterium | reverse complement strand
CGCTGGCGCAGTGCGCGGCCGAGCTCGGCCAGCCGCTGCGCGCGGTCCGCGCCGAGGCCGAGTCGCGCGCCGCGCTCGGCGACCTGACCGGCGCGATCGACCGCCTGCGCGCCGGTCAGCGGCTCGCGCGCACCGAGGGGGCGGGCGAGTTCATCGAGCTGTCGGTGATCGACGCCAGGCTGCGCGAGCTCGAGGCCGAGCAGCGCCGGCGCGCGTCCGAGGCGCGCGGCGGCTGACCGGGCCCTTCACTGCGGCGGGCCGAACAGGCGCTGCATCGCGCTGTCGATGACGATGCTCAGCAGCGTGTAGAGGATCGAGCCGATCAGCGCGGCGCCGAAGCCGGTGACGTCGAAGCTGTCGAGCAGCGACGCCGCGGCCCAGAACATCAGCGCGTTGACGACGAACAGGAACAGGCCGAGCGTGACGATCGTGATCGGCAGCGTCAGCAGCACGAGGATCGGCCGCACCAGCGTGTTCAGCAGCCCGAGCACGGCGGCCGCCCACAGCGCCGCGCCGTAGCTCGCGACGCTGACGCCGGGGTAGACGGTGGCCACCAGCAGCAGCGCACAGGCGAGCAGGAACCAGCGCAGCAGCCACAGCATCGGCACAGGATAGCAGCCGCGGCCCGCTGCCCCCGATGCGTGCGGGGTGACGTTGACCCGTCTTGACGCGCACGCCGATCTATGACGAACTCCACGGCGGGGGATCCGGCCGCCCGACGGCGCCACCGAACGCGCCGCGGCACCGGAGCCGCCGATCACGCTCTGGAGGGAATCCGCTCATGCACATCCGAAGCCCGAAGGCGGCCTGGGCCGCCTTGGCCGCCGCTGCGTTGCTCGCCGCCTGCGGCGGCGGCGACGCGCCGACCGCGCCCACCGAACAGCCCGCCTCGGTCACTGCCGAGGCATCGCCGCTCGACGCGCTGCGCGTGCCGGGCGGCCGCGTCGACGTCGTCGCCGCGCCGCTGCGCCGTGCGAGCGGGCCGGTCGACGTCTGGGTCACGCTCGCCGAGGCGTCGCTCGCCGTCAAGCAGCGCGAGCTGCGCCCGTTCGCCCCCGGCCGCTCGTGGAAGGAGAGCGACGCCGCGCTGCGCACGCAGCTGCGCGCGCACCGCGATGTCGTCCGCGCCCGCCAGGACGGCGCCGCGGCGGCGATGCGCGCGCTCGGCGCACGCGAGCTGGCGCGCGTGCACGTCGCACACAACGCGATCGCGGTCACCGTCGACGCCTCGCAGCTGACGGCGCTGGCGGCGATCCCGGGCGTGGTCGCCGTGCGGCCGGTGCGCCACTACGAGCTGATGCTCGGCGAGACGGTGCCCTACATCGGCGGCAAGGCGGCGCAGGATCTGGGCTACGACGGCACCGGCACGGTGGTCGCCGTGCTCGACTCGGGCATCGACTACACGCACCGCAACCTCGGCGGCCCCGGCACGACGGCGGCCTACGCCGCGGCCTACGGCGCCGCACCCGGCGACCCGAAGCAGACGACGCGCGACGGCCTGTTCCCGACCGCGAAGGTGATCGAGGGCTTCGACTTCGTCGGCGAGGCGTGGCCGGGCGGGCCGCGCACGGAAGACGACGACCCGATCGATTACGAGGGCCACGGCACCCACGTCGCCGACATCGTCGCCGGCGTCGGCCCGAACAAGGGCGTGGCGCCGGGCGCGAAGCTGCTCGCGGTCAAGGTCTGCAGCGCGGTCAGCTCGTCGTGCAACGGCATCGCGCTGCTCAAGGGCATGGACTACGCGCTCGACCCCAACGGCGACGGCGACCTGGCCGACGCCGCCGACGTGATCAACATGTCGCTCGGCGCGTCGTACGGCCAGGAATCGATCGACGACCTCGCGTTCGCGGCGCGCAACGCCGTCACGCTCGGCGTCTCGGTCGTCGCCTCGGCCGGCAACAGCGCCGACAAGCCGTACGTCACCGGCACGCCGGCCGCCGCGGTCGGCGTGCTCAGCGTCGCGCAGACGCAGGTGCCGAGCGCGAAGGCGTTTCCGCTCGTCGTCACCGGCATCACGCCGTCGACGATCGCCAACACCGCCACCGTCGACTGGGCGCCGGTGGGCGCCGGCTTCAGCGGCGCCGTCGTGCGGCTGGGGCGCGGCTGCCCAGCGGGGTCGGTCAGCTCGACGAGTCCCGACGACCCGTACTTCAACGGCAACAGCCCGTCGGGCAAGGTCGCGCTGATCGACCGCGGCGCGTGCGCCGTGAGCCTGAAGGTCGACCGCGCGACCAAGGCCGGCGCGATCGCCGTGATCATCGCCAACAACGTCGGCGGCGACCCGCCGTCGTTCAGCTTCGGCGGCGGCGACTTCCCCCTCGCGCCGACGATCGTCATCACCCAGGCCGACGGCAACCGCATCAAGGCGGCGCTCGGCGCCACCGGCGTCGATCCGGCGGTGGTGGCCAGCGTGAGCCCGGCCGTCTCGGTGCCGCTGGTGGGCAGCATGGTCGCCAGTTCGTCGCGCGGGCCGTCGTACAGCCTGACGGCGATCAAGCCCGAGATCGGCGCGCCGGGTGCGTCGCTGTCGGCCGAAGCGGCCACCGGCAACGAGGAGACGGCGTTCGGCGGCACGTCGGGCGCGGCGCCGATGGTCGCCGGAGCGGCGGCGATCCTGCGCGGCGCGTACCCCGACCGCTCGCCCGAGCAGATCAAGGCGATGCTGATGAACTCGGCCTTCACCGGGGTCTTCACCAACCCGGCGACGCGGCCCGGGGAACTGGCGCCGATCACGCGCATCGGCGCCGGCGAAGTGCGCGTCGACCGCGCACTGGCGCTGACCTCGATCGCGCACAACCCGCGGGCGAAGTCGGCCGCGCTGTCGTTCGGCTTCGCCGAGGTCGGAAGCAGCGCCACGCTGAGCAGCGAGCTGCTGATCGAGAACTTCGGCCCGACCCCGAAGACGTACACGATCACGAGCGCCTACCGCTACGCCGACGACGCCGCCAGCGGCGCGACGGTGCTCGAGCACCCGACGACGGTCACCGTGCGCGCCGGCGGCTCGCGCAAGATCGACGTGCGGCTGAAGGTCGACGGCACGAAGCTGCCGGCGTGGGTGCAGGACGGCGGCCCGAACGGCGGCAACGGGGTGCGGCTCGGCCTCAACGAGGTCGACGGCTACGTCCACGTGTCGTCCGACGGCGAGACGCTGTCGGTGCCGTTCCACGCGCTGTTGCGCAAGTCGGCGTCGATCAATTCGACCGGCAACGCGGTGCGCTCGGGCAACGACCTGCGGCTGCAGAACAACGGCGTCAATGCCGGCGACTTCGAGGTCTTCGCGCTGACCGGCACCAGCCCGCGGCTGAACCCGACGCTGTTCCCGGCCGAGGGCGACAACTACGCGTTGATCGACCTGCGCGCGGTCGGCGTGCGGGCGGCGGGCAACGTGCTGCAGGTCGCGGTCAACACCTGGAACCGGCGCTCGCACCCGGCGTACCCGGCCGAGATCGACGTCTACGTCGACACCGACGGCGACGGCGTCGACGACTTCGTGCTCTACACGGCCGAGCTGACGGGCTTCGCGGCGACGGGTCAGGTCGCGGTGTTCGTGGCCAACCTGGCCACCGGCACGGCGTCGGCGTTCTTCTTCGCCGATGCCGACCTGCAGTCGGGCAACGTGATCCTGAGCGCGCCGCTGGCCGCGCTCGGCGTCGGCCCGTCGACACCGCTGCGGCTGAGCGTCTACGCGTTCGACAACTACTTCACCGGCGACCTCACCGACGCGATCGAGGGCATGCGCTTCACGCCGGGCACGCCGCGCTTCGCGATCGCCGACGGCAGCGTCTTCGGCACCGTCGCCGCGCGCTCGACGCTGCGCCTGCCGACGACGGCGGTGCCCGGCGGCGATGCGGCGTCGCCGTCGCAAAGCGGCTTCCTGCTGCTGTACCGCGCCAACCTCGGCACCGAGGCGGAGACGATCGCGGTCAACCGCTGAGCGCCGCGAAGACCGGCTGCGAAGCCGGCCCGACGCGGGATCGATCGACGAGGGCGCCCGAACGGGCGCCCTCTTTCTTGCGCCGGCGCTGCCGATGGCGCGGCCGCGACTGACGCCTTGCCGCGACAAAGCACGATCGGCGCGGCGACTGCGTGCCTTCGCAGAGGGAAAACGCCTTCTCAACGGGTGACGCGAGCATTACCATTCGCGCCGCAGGGTGGCCGAGAGAAACGAGGGCTCATGCGGCTCTCGCCCGCACCCGGCACATCAACCACTCACTTGATGGAGAGCATTCAAATGGCAACTGCGAAGAAGGCCGCGGCCAAGAAGGCCCCGGCGAAGAAGGCCGCCGCCAAGAAGGCGCCGGCCAAGAAGGCGGCGGCGAAAGCGCCGGCCAAGAAGGCGCCGGCGAAGAAGGCCCCGGCGAAGAAGGCCCCGGCGAAGAAGGCGGCCGCCAAGAAGGCGGCGGCGAAGAAGCGCACCCCGAACGCGTCGTTCATGAAGGCCATGACGCCGAGCGACGCGCTGGCCTCGATCATCGGCAAGGGCCCGTACCCGCGCACCGAGGTGACCAAGCGGGTGTGGGACTACATCAAGAAGAACAAGCTGCAGGACGAGGTCAACAAGCGCATGATCAACGCCGACGAGAAGCTCAAGGAGATCTTCAAGAAGGCGCAGGCCTCGATGTTCGAGATGACGAAGATGATCAATGCCCACCTGAAGTGAGGCGGGCTTCGCTGCGCGGGGCCGCCGCGCAGCGCGATCACGGGCGGCCGGCGCATCGCGCCGGCTTTTTTTCGTCCGTGGACGTCAGGGCGCGCCGGGCAGCCCGAACAGCGACGCCCCGTTGTCCCAGGCGATGCGCCGCGCCACGGCCGGGGGCAGCTCGCCGAGCCAGCGCCGGGCCTCGGCCATCAGCGCCTCGTAGTGCTGCCAGCGCGCGTTGACCCAGGTGTCCGAGCCGACGAGGAAGCGCTCGGGAAACTCGACGAACAGCGCGCGCCAGTCCGCGCTCAGGGCGCCGTCGACGACGAGGCCGGGCCGGTACGACAGCTCGCCCATCAGCGTCGGGTGGCGGCGCAGCAGTTCGTGCACCCTTTCGACCGGCACGCCGCCGATGCCGGTGTGGGCCCAGATCAGCTTGGCCTTCGGCGCGTGGGCGAGCAGCTTCTCGACCGCGACGTCGTCGCAGTGCGCGAGCACGACCAGGCCGCGCGCCTGCGCGAGCTGCATCAGCTCGCGCGCGATGGGGCCGTCGGCGTTGGCGCTGTCGTAGAGGTGGAACTCGCCGAGCCCTCGGTAGGGGCCGGCGGCGGTGCCGGCGACGAGTTCGGCGTCGACCATGCGCGCGATCGACGGGTCGCGGAACCACGAGCCGTAGTCGGCGCGGTCACGGTACAGCCGCACGAACGGCACCACGGTCACGCCGGCGGCGCGTGTCGCGTCGGTGGCCGCGGCGAGCGACTTCGTGCCGTCGTTCGGCCGGCTGTTGGCGACGATCGCGCGCACGCCCGCGCGCTGCATGCGCGCGAGCACGTCGGCCAGCGGGTGCGGCCCTCGCGCGTCGTCGTTGTAGTGCAGGTGGGCGTCGAACAGCGGCCCGTCGTAGGGCGCCGCGGCCGCAGCGGCGACGCACACGAGGGATGCCATGGCGGCGAGCCCCAGCTTCCGGCAGGCCCGGCGCAGTGGCTGCCAGCAGGCGACGCGAGGGGGCATGGGCTGGGCTCCGGTCGGCGGACCACGTTGTCCGCCGGTCGACGATAGCCGATCGAGCCGTCCCGCGTACCGGCGGCGGCGGTCATAATCGAACGCATGCGCCCGCGGGCGCGATGGCGGAGGCTGGCGGATCGTGGGGCGGTGGACTTTCCGGCGGGATGGCGCGTCGCGGGTCGGCCTCGCGCCCGCGGCGCTGGCAGCCGCGCTCGGGCTCGCATTCGCCGCCGATGCGCTGGCGCGCGTCGAGGCCTCGCCGCCGGCGCAGCGCAGCGTGATCGACGCCTGCGCGTGGGACCGCCCGGGCCACAACCCGTTTTCCGGCGATGTCGTCGCCGCCGTCGACCATTACGCCGACATTCCGGCCGCCGTGCGCGAGCGCCTGAAGGCGCGCATGGAGACCCGCCAGTACGACGAGATCGTCAGCATCCGACGCGACCGCATCGAGGGCCGCGCCACCTACGCGCCGGCGCTCAGCGAGATGCACTTCGGCCGCGGGCGGGTCTGCCGCACCGTGACGCGCAGCGGCTGGAGCGACGCGATGGAGGAGCGCGGCCTCGTCTACTGCGAGGCTGGGCACTGCGTGATCGTGCCGACGGTGTGCCGCAACGTCAGCCGGGTGACGCGTCTCGGACCGCCGCGCGAAGCGCCGCCGCCGCTGGCGGTGGCTTCCGGCGAGGCGCCGCTCGCGTTCGAGCCGCCGCAGGCCGGGCCGACCGACGCGCCGGCCGCTGCCGGCACGCCCTTCTCGGCTCCCGTCGCCGCGGCCGAGCCCCCGCTCGCCGCAGCACCGCTGACCTTCGTCGATGCGGCGTTCCCGCGCGGCCCCGGCGGCCTGCCGCAGGGCGGCGGCGGTGGCCGCGGCTGGTGGCCGCCGCTGCCGCCGGCGCCGCCCCCGCCGCCGATCCCCGAGCCGCAGACCGCGCTGCTGATGCTGGGCGGCCTGGCGGGGCTCGTCGCATTCGTGCGCCGGCGGTCGCCCTCGTCGCGCCGGCCGGATTAGCTGTGAAGCGTCAAGACGTTGTTTCCTGACGCGGCCTTGATTCTGGACATCGGCGGGACACCGCCGATGCCGGCATGGGGGCGGTCCCAGTTGTAGTGGTGCTGCCACTTGGCCAGCATCTCGGTGCGCTCGCTGGAGTGGT
>CALIDR010000314.1 GCA_938022295.1 uncultured Burkholderiaceae bacterium | reverse complement strand
GAACGCGGTGTACTGGAAAGACGTCAAGTAAACGAAGACGCCGGCCGGCGCGCGCCCGGCGGGCCGCGCGCCGCAGCCGGCCGCTGCGCGACGCCGCGCGGCGACAATATCGAACGGGCCCCGCGCAGCGTGCGGGGCCTGCGCATTGGGGGACCCCGCTGCCATGATGGTGCTCTACTCCGGAACGACCTGCCCGTACTCGCACCGCTGCCGCTTCGTGCTGTTCGAGAAGGGCATGGACTTCGAGATCCGCGACGTCGACCTGTTTGCCAAGCCCGAGGACATCGCGCTGATGAACCCGTACAACGAGGTCCCGATCCTCGTCGAGCGCGACCTGATCCTGTACGAATCCCACATCATCAACGAGTACATCGACGAGCGCTTCCCGCACCCGCAGCTGATGCCGGGCGACCCGGTGGCCCGCGCGCGCGTGCGCCTGTTCCTGCTCAACTTCGAGAAGGAGCTGTTCGCCCACGTCAACGTGCTCGAGGCGCGCGGCGTCAAGCCCACCGAGAAGCAGATCGAGCGCGCGCGCGTGCAGATCCGCGACCGCCTGACCCAGCTCGCGCCGATCTTCCTGAAGAACAAATACATGCTCGGCGACGACTTCTCGATGCTCGACGTCGCGATCGCGCCGCTGCTGTGGCGGCTCGACTACTACGGCATCGACCTCAGCAAGAACGCGCTGCCGCTACTGAAGTACGCCGAGCGCATCTTCTCGCGCCCGGCCTACATCGAGGCGCTGACGCCGTCCGAGAAGGTGATGCGCAAGTGATGCCGGCATGACGACCGCGCCGCCGCCCGCCGACGCCCCGGGCACCTCGACCCGGCCGTACCTGATCCGCGCGCAGCACGACTGGTGCACCGACAACGGCTTCACGCCGTACATCGCGGTGTTCGTCGACGCCAGCGTGCAGGTGCCGCGCGAGTACGTCAAGAACAACGAGATCGTGCTCAACGTCGGCTTCGAGGCCACCAGCGGCCTGAAGCTCGGCAACGAGTTCATCGAGTTCAAGGCCCGCTTCGGCGGCGCCGCGCGCGAGATCGTCGTGCCGGTCGACCACGTTGTCGCGATCTACGCGCGCGAGAACGGGCAGGGCATGGCGTTCCCGGTGCCCACCGCCGCCGCCACCGGCGAGCCGCCGGCCCCGCCGGCCGCGGCCCCGCGTGCGGGCGGGCGCGGGTTGCGGCTGGCGACCGTCGAGGGCGACGAGGCGCCGCCGCCACCGGAGGACGAACCGCCCGAAGGCTCGCCGCCGTCGCGGCCCCCGCTCAAGCGCATCAAGTAGGCCGCCGCCGACCCGGCGCCTAGAATCCGCCGGTTCGCGTCCGCCGGCTTAGCTCAGCTGGTAGAGCACCCGCCTTGTAAGCGGAAGGTCGTCCGTTCGATTCGGACAGCCGGCACCACCGGGCCGCCGTGCGGTCAGGCGCGCAGGACGCGGATGCGGACCTCGACCGGCGGCCAGCCCGCCGCCTGCAGGCCCTGCACGACGTCGGGCAGCAGCTGGCGCAACTTGGCCGCCACGGCCGGGTTGGCGGCCAGCAGCGTCCAGCCCCGGTCGTCGAGCGGGCCCGGGCGCACGTGCGGCCGCAGCGGGGCGGGCAAGTGGGGGTGCACGGTGTCGAACCGCGCCTGCGACTGGCGCAGGCGGTCGACCAGCCGGGTCAGCGGCGCGCTGTCGCCGAGCGCGCGCGCGATCGGCACCGCGCCGGGTGGCATCACGGCGGCTCCGCGCGGCGGGAAGGTGGAGCGCGGCGGCGGCATTGGGGGCAGTGTAGCGATGCAGATCCTGATCACCGACAGCCGGCTCGCGCGCAACCGCGTGCTGCGCATCTCGCCGCTGCAGCTGTCGCTCGCCGCCGCGGCGGCGGTGCTGGCGCTCGTCGCGCTCGCGGGCGTCTTGTACCACCTCGTGTTCGTCAAGGCCGCGCGCGAGGGCTGGCCCGTCGTCAGCCAGATCGTGCGTTTCGTCGTGCGCGACGACCTCGAGCAGCGCGACCGCTTCATGCGCGAGAACCTTGACGCGATCGCGCAGAAGGTCGGCGAGATGCAGGCCAAGCTGCTCAAGCTCGAGTCGATCGGCGAGCGGGTGTCGGATCTGGCGGGCGTGAAGCCAGCCGAATTGGCGCCGGCCGCGTCGCCGCCCGCCCGCGGCAGCCGCGGCGGCCCGTACGTGCCGCTCGCCCATCCGTCGCTCGACGAGCTGAGCCGGCGCATCGACGAGATCGACCGCGCCGCCGACCGCAGCGCCGACGTGTTCACGCTCGCCGAGTCGCGCCTGTTCGAGGCGCGCCTGGCGAAGCTGCTGGTGCCGAGCCGCACGCCGGTCGACGGCGCGCCCGGCTCGGGCTTCGGCTTCCGCACCGACCCCTTCACCGGCCAGCCCGCGCTGCACACCGGGCTCGACTTCCCGGCCGACGTCGGCACGCCCATCTACGCCGCCGCCGGCGGCGTCGTCGTCGGCGCCGACAGCCACCCGGCGTACGGCGAGCTGGTCGAGATCGATCACGGCAACGGCCTGGTGACGCGTTACGCGCACGCCTCGACGATCGTCGTGCGCGCCGGCGACGTCGTGCGCAAGGGCCAGAAGGTCGCCGAAGTCGGCTCGACGGGGCGCTCGACCGGCCCGCACCTGCATTTCGAAGTGCTGGTGGAGGGCGTGCCGCAGGACCCGATGCGCTTCCTGGCCGGTGCCGCCGCGCCGGTGCGGGCCGCCGCGCCACGCCGCCGGGCGCAGGGCGGGTGATAAACTGAGCGTCCGCTCACGGCGCGGGGCCGCTGCCCACGTCGCCGCCACGCCCGTCCCCGTGTCCCCGTGACGCGTCGTGCCCGGTCCGCCGGCGCACCGGCGGCGCCGCTCGCCGTCCATCCCAGCCACGCCGCCCCCGCATGCTCAACGTCCTGACTTCCATCTTCGGCTCGCGCAACGACCGGCTGCTGAAGCAGTACCGGCGCGTCGTCGAACGCATCAACGCGCTCGAGCCGCAGTACGAGAGGCTCGACGACGCCGCGCTGCAGGCCAAGACCGACGAGTTCCGCGCCCGCGTGACCAAGGGCGAGACGCTCGACGCGCTGCTGCCCGAGGCGTTCGCCACCGTGCGCGAGGCCAGCAAGCGGGTGCTGAAGATGCGCCACTTCGACGTCCAGCTGATCGGCGGCATCGCGCTGCACGAAGGCAAGATCGCCGAGATGCGCACCGGCGAAGGCAAGACGCTGACGGCCACGCTGCCGGTGTACCTGAACGCGCTGCCCGGCAAGGGCGTGCACGTCGTCACCGTCAACGACTACCTGGCGCGGCGCGACGCCGAGTGGATGGGGCGGCTGTACCGCTTCCTCGGCCTGACGGTGGGCGTCAACGTGCCGGGCATGCAGCGCGACGAGAAGCAGGCCGCGTTCGCCGCCGACGTGACCTACGGCACCAACAACGAGTTCGGCTTCGACTACCTGCGCGACAACATGGTCTACGAGACGCGCGACCGCGTCGCGCGCGGGCTGAACTACGCGATCGTCGACGAGGTCGACTCGATCCTGATCGACGAGGCGCGCACGCCGCTGATCATCAGCGGCCAGGCCGAGGACCACACCGAGCTGTACGTGCGCGTCAACGCGATCGTGCCGGCGCTGAAGAAGCAGATCGGCGAGGCCAACCCGCGCACCGGCGAGGGCGTGATCGAACCCGGCGACTTCACGGTCGACGAGAAGAGTCACCAGGTGTTCCTGACCGAGCAGGGGCACGAGCACGCCGAGGCGCTGCTCGCCCAGGCCGGGCTCCTGCCCGCCGGCGCGAGCCTGTACGACCCGGCCAACATCGCGCTGATGCACCACGTCAACGCGGCGCTGCGCGCGCACCACCTCTACCACCGCGACCAGCACTACGTCGTGCAGCAGACCGAGCGCGGGGCCGAGGTGATCATCGTCGACGAGTTCACCGGCCGCCTGATGACGGGCCGCCGCTGGAGCGACGGCCTGCACCAGGCCGTCGAGGCGAAGGAGGGCGTGCCGATCCAGAGCGAGAACCAGACGCTGGCGTCGATCACGTTCCAGAACTACTTCCGCATGTACGCCAAGCTCGCGGGCATGACGGGCACGGCCGACACCGAGGCCTACGAGTTCAAGGAGATCTACGGCCTGGAGACGGTGATCATCCCGCCCAACAAGCCGATGATCCGCAAGGACGAGCTCGACCTCGTCTACAAGACCGCGAAGGAGAAGTACGACGCCGTGCTCGCCGACATCCGCGACTGCTACGAGCGCGGCCAGCCGGTGCTCGTGGGCACGACGTCGATCGAGAACTCCGAGCTCGTCTCGGCGATGCTGAAGAAGCAGGGCCTGCCGCACCAGGTGCTCAACGCCAAGCAGCACGCCAAGGAGGCCGAGATCGTCGCCCAGGCCGGCCGGCCGAAGATGATCACGATCGCGACGAACATGGCCGGCCGCGGCACCGACATCGTGCTCGGCGGCAACGTCGACAAGCAGATCCAGCTGCTCGAGGCCGACCCGAACCTCTCGGACGAGGAGAAGCGCGCGCGCGCGCAGAAGCTGCGCGACGAGTGGCAGTCGCTGCACGAGCAGGTCGTCTCGCTCGGGGGGCTGCGCATCATCGCCACCGAGCGCCACGAGAGCCGGCGCATCGAC